>CAZSHF010000002.1:0-101230 GCA_964606655.1 uncultured Treponema sp. | reverse complement strand
TAGACAAAATGGGTCGCTTAAATCTTTCTTACATAGACGCTTTGGAAGAACAGAAGAAATAAGTTATTACTGCAAATCTCGCGGATAAACGCAGATTGTTTTTGCTGAGCTGGTGATTGAGGTTCTCGAAATCACCTTTGATAAATGAAAATCCGCGAATATCTGCTAACGAAACTTTGTTTCGTATATCTGCGTAGTCTGCGGAAACAGCAAAAAAGGCGTGCTGTTATACGGCGCGTCTTTTTTTTGTTTGCGCCGTTTTTTATCGCGGAGTATTTTTTTCAAAGGCAATGTTTTTTCCTCTTAAGGGGAATATTTTCCTGAATTAAAAATTTTATAGAAAAAAACAGAAAAAAATTGAATCTTTTGTGATACTTTTGAGATTCTCTTGTTGACACAAATTCAAGTTTACTGTAATATGCTTTTCATCACGCCGCAGTAGCTCAGTTGGTAGAGCGCCGGACTGAAAATCCGTATGTCGTTGGTTCGATTCCAACCTGTGGCAAAGGCTTCTGTAAAAGGAAGCCTTTTTTTGTTTAACCTTGTTTTTTTTTGTCGCCCGTTTCATAGGTCAGGTTTTTAACAAGTCAGAAATAATCCTTAAAATCTCCTGAAATAACAATTATTACTTTTGTGTTTATTTTCCCTATGCTTTATAATGTCCTTTATGAACTGGTTACTGATTTCTTCTTCCGATGATGAAAAGACTCCTGTGAAAAAAACATTGAACGAGCTTTTCCCTGACGCGGCGATTTTTGAATCTTCCACAGAGCTTTCTTCGCTCCGTTCTGTCTATGACAGGCTGAACGATATTTCTTCCTGCATAATTCTTTCTGAGAAAATTTCTACCGGAACAGAACTTGTCCTTGGTTTTCTGTGCGGCAAAAACATAAAGGTCATAACTGACGCAAAAATCGATAAAAAGGCTATAAAATGCTTCGGGTCGCTGAAGCTTGAAAAAGATGTCGCTTCGATTTGCCTTGCGCTGAAGAAAAACCGCAGGAAGATTGAAAAAGATGTCGCCCAGAAAGAGGCTTACAATTATCTTTTTGCCCACGGAATTCCGTTCAGCCCCGACCATTTCTCGAAATACATTGAAAAAGGAAACCTTGAGATCTGCGGCTGTTATCTTGCCGCCGGAATGGATGTCAATTCACGCGACAAAGACGGAACTCCTATGCTCAATCTTGCTGTAAGAAATGACAATATCGAAGCGGTTGAATGGCTTCTGGAAAAGGGCGCGGATGTGAACCTGATAAGCGAGGACCGCGGATACTCGGCGCTGATGGACGCGGTCTGGCGCGGAAACATGAAAATCACAGAACTTCTCCTGAATTTAAAGGAAAAGCCGGATGTAAATCTTGTAAGCAAGGAAGGACAGACCATGATAATCCTTGCTGTCGGCGCGGACAACGACGGGATCTCAGAGCTTCTCTGCAAGGCAGGCGCGGATGTCGACATAAAAGACCAGATGGGAATGTCCGCCTACGATTACGCGAAGCTTTTCAAGAAATCCAGAATCCTTTCGATTCTTGAAAAATACCATAAAGAAAGTTAAAATCCTTGCCATGCGGAAAAATGATGGACCTTTGAAAGTTGTTTTTGCCGGCGGCGGAACAGGCGGACATATTTATCCGGGGCTTGCCGTCGCGGATTCTTTCAGGGAACTGTGCTTTAAGAACGGGCTTGATGTGAAAATCTTCTGGATTGGAAATTTTTCCGGAATGGACAGGAATATTGTCGGAAAGAACACTGATTCTTCAGGAAAAAAAAGCGCCGATGTGTTCTACGGAATTCCTTCTGGAAAGCTCAGGCGTTATTTTTCATTTAAAAATTTCCTTGACATTTTCAAAATCGCTTCCGGATTTTTCGCGTCTTTTTTTATTCTTCTGAAAACAAAGCCTGTCTTTCTTTTTTCAAAAGGCGGATTTGTGAGCGTTCCGCCCTGCGTCGCCGCGAGGATTTTAAAGATTCCTGTGTTCACGCATGAATGCGATTTCACGCCCGGACTTGCGACAAGAATCAACTCAAGGTTCGCAAAAAAGATTCTCCTTTCGTTCGAGGAGACAAAAAAATATCTCGGCGGGAAAGCGAAAGAAAAATCAGTTGTGACGGGAAATCCTGTCCGCCCTGTTTTTTATTCTGCGGACGGAAAAAAAGGTCTTTCATTCCTTGGAATCACAGAAAAAAGAAAGCCTGTCCTTCTTGTCCTTGGCGGAAGCCTTGGAGCAAGGCAGATAAATGGGCTTGTGAAAGAAAACCTTGAATGGCTTCTTGAACGCTTCATCGTGGTTCATCAGACAGGAGAAAAAAACTCAGGCGGGCTTGAAAATGTTTTGCAGGAATCCTTGAAAAATCCCGCATTGAAAGACGATTATAAAGCCTATCCGTTTATTTATTCAGAAATGCCGGATGTGATTTCCGCAGCCGACATTGTTCTTTCACGCGCCGGCGCGAACTCAGTCTGGGAATGTTCCGCGCTTTCAAAGCCGCTTGTCCTGATTCCTCTCTGCGGAAGCGGAACCAGAGGCGACCAGGAGGACAACGCCGAGTTTTTCAGGAAAAAAGGCGCGGCAATTGTTCTTTCAGGCGAGAAGGCGGATTCTGAAAACCTTAAAAACGCGCTTTCTCTTCTTCTTGACGGGAACGAGAGGAATAAAATCGCTTCGGCTTCAGGAGACTTGAGCAAAGGAAAGAAGCCTGCTGAAAAAATCGCGGAGATTCTTTATAATGAGATAAAAGCGAATGGATAAACGCGTTCTGAACGTGAAAGCGTTTGACTTCTTAAGGCTTTTGAAAGCGCAAGGCGGAATGTTTTCCGCGGAAATATTTGATTCAAGGTGGAAAAATTGTTCTCTACGGTAGACATTGTTTTTTCAGTGATTGTCCTGATTTTCCTGGTTTCAGGAATGATAAAAGGTTTTGTCGCTGAGCTTTTCGGAAAGATTTCCTTTATCCTTGGAATTCTTTTCGCTGTTCTTCTGAACGGAAAAACAGGCGCGCTTTTTTCAAGAAAAATCGCAAATGAATATATTTCGCGGATTGTAGCCTTTGTCCTGGTCTTCGCGATTGTCTTTGTTGTCCTTAAAATAATCCAGGTGATTCTTCAGAAAGTGTTCACAGGCGAAGTCTTCGGAAGCCTCGACAAGGCTCTTGGCGTTCTCTTAGGTCTTGCAGAAGGTCTTGTGATTGTCGCCTTTGTGATTTACATAATGAGAGTCCAGCCATGGTTTGATTTTTCCTCTCTGCTGGATGAAAGTTTTTTCGGAAAAATGTTTTCCGGAATCCTGAAATCCTCTGAAGGAGGCTCGGCTTTTCATGGCTCGGGCCAGTCAAGCACAACAATACCGGGAATAAGATAAATGTACGAGAATCTTCTTCACCAGAATGTCACAGGACAGCTGAAATCAGATATAAAGAGCAATGCTTTTCCCGGCGCGGTCATGTTTTCAGGACCTGAAGGCTCAGGAAAGCTCACCTGCGCCCTGGAGACCGCGCGGATTCTTTCCTGCTCAAAAAAGACAAGGGCAAGATGGGACTGCGACTGTCCTTCGTGCCTTAAAAACAAGTCGCTTTCCGCATCGTCTCTTCTTCTTTTAGGCCCGAAAGATTTGTCTCCTGAAATCAGGGCCTCGTGCGACACATTCCTGAAAGCCTTGAAAGAAAACTCAAGTTTCATGACCGCGACACGCTATCTTTTCATCCGTAGCATAAGAAAACTCACTTTGAGATTCAGCCAGATTCTCTGGGAAAACGACGAGAAGCTTGGAAAAATCGCGTCTTTGACAGGAGCGATTGACGAGGAGCTTGAGACGATAGATTTTCCTCGCCCGCTTCCGGATTTCGCTTCGGTCGAGAAGACTTCTGAAAAACTCATAAAGCTTTCCTCCGAGCTTGAGGATTCTTTCATGTACGATTCAGTTCCTGTAAACCAGATAAGAAATCTTTCTTCATGGGCGAGAATGAAAAGCCTTGAAGGAAAAAACACTGTGGTTATCGAGAACGCGGACAGAATGCTTGAAAGCGTCAGGAACGCTCTTCTGAAAATTCTGGAAGAGCCGCCTGAAGGAACAGTATTTATCCTTACGACATCAAGGAAAAACTCTGTCATGCCGACGATTCTTTCGCGGCTGAGAGTCTACAGCTTTGAGAAAAGAAGCCTTTCCGCCGAGACAGAAGTTGTCAGGAAAGTCTACCACAACAATGATTTTTCGGGGAACATTGAAGAATATCTTCAGGAGTATCTTCCGGTTCCGCCTTCAAGGATAAAAGAAAAGGCGTTCGAGTTCGTCGGAAGCCTGAAACGGCATCAGGTTCCTGACATTCAGGCTCTTGTAAAAGAGATGAAGAATTTTGAGCCAAGGGCGGCTCTGAAAATCTTTATGAACGGAATTCTTGATTCCCTGAAAAGCCTTATGTATTTTCCTCAAGGGACAGAAGCCTTGGAAAAAATAAACGAATCCATTCTGGAATCCTGCAGCAGCATAACAGTCTACAACCAGAGCGTTCAGGCTGCGCTCGAGGTTCTTGTCAGGGAAATCCTTAAGATAAATAAAACAAACGGAAATGTCTTGCAATGCGTGAATATGTGAAGCGTGTTTCCCAGGTGCTTCCTAAGCTTTCCGGGGAACAGATTGAAGGAATTCTGAACTCAATCAGCCAGGAGAACGAGATGCTGGATTCGGTCCTGGATTCTCTTTCCACAGGACTTGCTGTTGTTGACAACGGCTGGAATCTTCTTAAGTCGAACAAAATCGGCGAGCGTTATCTTTCAAAGGCTTTTTCAGGCGACGAGGGAAGCCAGGAATCAAGAATTTTTGACTTGATAGACGATTCTGAGATTTCTGATTTTCTCCGTAACTGCGCCGAAAAAGACAAGTCCAATGTCTCGGAGGAATTTTCAGTCACAAATTCCGGAGGCGCGACACGTTTCGTCACGGTTTCTGTTTTTTCCTGGATTTACAAAGGCGACATGAAAGGAAGAATCATAAAATTCTACGACATAACAGAAAAAAGGTCGCAGGAAGTTCTTCTCCGCCGCATGGAAAACATGGCGGGTCTTACAAATCTTGCCGCGGGAATGGCGCACGAGATAAAAAATCCTCTGGGCGCGATAGGAATCCATATACAGCTTATCCAGCGCGCGGTGAAAAAAAAACGCGAGGGCGACGGAAAGCTTCCTGAACGGAAATTTCTGGAAGAGCATCTTGATGTTGTGAACGAGGAGATTGAAAACCTGAACAGGCTTGTCATGGATTTTCTTTTTGCTGTCCGGCCTATAAACGCGAGCCTTGCCCTTGTGAATCCTTCAAAACTTATCGAAAACATCGTGAGTTTCTTTGCGCCTGAGTTCAACAAGTCTCTTGTCTCGTTCTCGTTCCGCGAGGAAAATCCTTCTGTCCGCCTTATGATTGACGAGAAGCTTTTCCGCGAGCTTTTGATAAATATCGTGCAGAACAGTTTTGCCGCGATAAAAGAAAGGTACGAGCCTTGCCAGGAAACACGCGAAAATCCTGCTGAAGACGCGGAATGCATCGGGAAAATCGCGGTCGTGTCTTCCGTGAAGAACGACAGATATATTCTCAGGATATGCGACAACGGAACCGGAATGACAGAAGAAGTCCAGTCGCATATTTTCGAGCCTTACTACACGACAAAGGCGAACGGAACAGGACTTGGAATGACAATGGCGTACAAAATCATAAAAGAGTTCCAGGGCGACATTCAGGTGAAATCTGAATTCGGGCGGGGAACCGAATTCTCGATTGCGATTCCTGTTCCCCAGACAGACAGAAAACTTCTTTCGGATTCGGAAAATATGAGCCGGAATTGAAACAGGAAATCTTAAAAAAGGGGCTTGCGCAATGAAATTCACGATTCTTGTCATTGACGATGAAGAGAACATCAGAAACGGGCTTGTCTCGAATTTCGAGATGGAAGACTACAATGTTAAGACTGCGAAAAACGGAAAAGAAGGTCTTTTTCTTGTGGAAAAAGGCGACATCGACCTTGTCGTGACAGACTTGAAGATGGACGGAATAAGCGGAGAGGAGGTTTTAAGAAGAATCACAACTGAAACTCCTGGAATTCCTGTTATTGTGCTTACAGGACACGGAAGCATTGACGCGGCGGTCGACGCGATGAAAAACGGTGCGTACGATTTCCTGACAAAGCCTCTGAACCTTGACCAGCTGAACATGATAGTAAAGCGCGCCCTTGAAAACCGCGAGCTTTCGCTTCAGCATAAAATGCTTAAAAAAGAGCTCAGCGACGCGACAAGCTTTGACAAAATGATAGGAAAGTCAAACGAGATGCGGCGCCTTTTCGAGCTTGTGAAAAAAGCCGCCCCTTCGCGCGCGAGCGTTCTGATAACAGGAGAAAGCGGAGTTGGAAAAGAGCTTGTCGCTGACGCGGTTCATAATCTTTCGCCCAGAAAGGACAAGGCGTTCGTAAAAGTGCACTGCGCCGCTTTGAGCGAATCTCTTCTTGAAAGCGAGCTTTTCGGACATGAGAAAGGCGCGTTCACAGGAGCGGATTCAATGAAGAAAGGCCGTTTTGAATTGGCCCACGGCGGAACGATTTTTCTTGACGAGATAGGCGAGATAAACCAGACGACGCAGATAAAGCTTCTTCGCGTTCTTCAGGAAAGGAAATTTGAAAGAGTCGGCGGAGAAGAGACAATCGAAGTCGATGTGCGTGTGGTCGCGGCGACAAACAGGAATCTTGAAGAGGAAGTCAAAGCTGGACGATTCCGCGAGGATCTGTATTACAGGCTGAATGTTGTCCATCTCAATGTTCCGCCTTTAAGGGAACGGAAAGACGATATTCCTCTTTTTATTGATTCGTTTGTGAAAAAGTTTTCCGCCGAGAACGGAAAACAGATTTCCGGCGTCGAGAACCGCGCACGTCAGGCTCTGTACAAGTACGACTGGCCGGGAAACATAAGGCAATTGCAGAACTGCATCGAAAGCGCGGTTGTGATGTGCTCTGGAAGCGAGATAAGCCTTGAGGATTTGCCTCCGACGGTAAGCGAGTTTTCAGGCGGGGAGAATATTTCTGTCCCGATGGGAATAAGCCTTGAGGATGCGGAGAAAATCATAATCCGCGGAAACCTTGCGTTCAACAAAGGAAACAAGACAAAAACCGCGGAAATTCTTGGAATCGAGCGGAAAACTCTTTCAAAGAAAATAGGCGAGTGACTTGCAGAAAACTGACAATTGACAATATGGAATTGTCAATTGTCAGATTACAGTTCCGTCTGGAATCACCGCGCCTTTCCTGATTATGACAATTCCGTCCGCATAGAAGAAATGCTCGTGGTCTCCGTTGTCGTAAGTCCTTCCGTCTACATTTATCCGTACATTGTTTCCGATATGCGCGTTCTTGTCGATAATCGTTCTTCTTATTTTGCAGTTCTTTCCGATTCCGATGTCAGGATGCCCGTTTTCCCTGTTCAAGGCCTTTGCCTCTTCGTTCTCGTAGAAATCAGAGCCCATCATGACAACTCCGTCAAGCTCGCAGCCGCTTTCTATGATAGACCGGAGCCCGATGACAGATTTTCTGATTGTGCAGTCTGTTATCACGCATCCGTCCGAGGCTAAAACCGCTTCTATGTATGCTTTGTTTATTTTTGAAGGAGGAAGGTTTCTTGCGTGCGTGTAGACAGGCTCGTCCTCGTCGTAGAAATTGAACTCAGGCTTTATTTCTGTGAGAGCGATGTTCGCCTCGTAGAAACTTTTTACAGTTCCTATGTCTTCCCAGTAGCCGTCAAATATATAAGCGGAAATTTTCTTTTCCTTGATTGTTTCAGGAATGACTTCTTTTCCGAAATCTGTGTAATCGTTGTTCAGCATCTCGTGCAGGGCTTTCGCGTTGAAGATGTAGATTCCCATCGAGGCAAGATATTCCTTTTCAGGCGGAAGGCCGTTCCTCTGGTTTTCAGGAATTTTCAGATAACCGATGTCAGCGTCTTTCGCAGGCTTTTCGACAAAGCTTTTCACGCAGCTGTTCTCGTCGATTTTCATGATTCCGAATCCGCTCGCGTCTTCGCGGCTTACGGCGGTTGTCGCGATTGAGACTTCCGCTCCGCTGTTCAGGTGCGCCTCAAAGAACGGCCTCAAGTCCATTTTGTAAAGCTGGTCGCCTGAAAGGATTATGTAGTGTGTCGGATTCTGCGCTTCAAAGTGGGGAAAGCTTTTCCGCACGCTGTCGGCGGTCCCTTCGTACCAGCCTGAATGCTCAAGCGTCTGCTCCGCCGCGAGAATTTCGACGAAACCTTTCGAGAATCTGTCAAAGTTGTAGGAATTTGTGATGTGCAGGTGAAGAGAAGTTGAGTTGAACTGAGTCAAAAGGTAAATCTGCTTGAAACCGGAATTGATACAGTTTGAAATCGGAATGTCAACGATTCTGTATTTTCCGCCGAATGAGACTGCGGGTTTTGCCCGCGCCTTTGTAAGAGGATAAAGACGTGTTCCTTTTCCCCCGCCTAAAATCAATGCGACAACTCGTGTCTTGTTCTTTTTCTTGTTCATCACCTTGATTATAAGCGAAATAAAACAAAACGCAAAACTTTTCTTCTAGAATTTTATATAAGCAAAAAAATCTAGATTTCTGGTTTACCTTAGGCCATTTTTCTTCCTTGACGCGATATTTATTTTTCTAAACAAAAATATCCAGATTCCGAAAATATAAATGAGTGAAGTCAGCTGTGCTGACTTCTGATAAATAGCAGAACGTGAAGAAAATTGCGAAAGCAATTTTTAGTTCTACCATAAACGAAGTCAGCACAGCTGACTTCGCTCAGGAGAAAAAAATGATTCGTGGTTGGTATATTGGCGCATCTGGAATGAATGCCCAGCAAAACAGGCTTGATGCGATTTCGAATAATCTTGCAAACGTTGACACGGCTGGCTACAAAAAAGATGTTACGGTTTCAAAATCGTTTTCGGAACTTTTGCTCCGGCGCACGAATCTTGACGGCGTTTACGAAACTCCGACCGGAAGCGCGGATGCGGCTCCTGTGATTGGAAAACTTGGGCTTGGCGTTGAAACTAACGAAAACTACACGGATTTTTCGCAAGGTTCGTTCCGTGAAACTAGCCAGAATACTGATGTCGCGTTTTCTGGAAAAGGTTTTTTCGCTGTTGAAACTCCGATGGGCGAACGCTACACCCGCGACGGAAATTTTCTGATTGGAAAGGAAGGCATTCTTCTTACTAAAGATGGTTATCCGGTTCTTGGCGAAAACGGCTACATTCATGTTGACAACGACAAGTTTACAGTTAATGAAGACGGAATGATTTATTCTGAAGAAAACAATGATGTAATCGACAGGTTCAAAGTTGTTCGATTTGACAACGAGCGTTATTTGAACAAAGCGGGGCAGAATCTTTTTTCTTCAAATGATATTTCGGGCGACGCGCACATTGCTGAAGGTGCCGAGCGTCCAAGATTCATTCAAGGTTATATGGAAACAAGCAACGTGAATGTTGTGAACGAAATGGTTCAGATGATTGAAGTGAACCGTGCTTACGAAGCGAACCAGAAAACAATCACGAGCGAAGACAGCATGATGGGAACTTTGTGGAGCAGAGTTGCGCTTTATTCTGGACGATAATAAATAACATAAGGAGATTTTGATTATGGTGCGAAGTTTATGGACCGCCGCGACTGGAATGAACGGACAACAGGCAAATATCGATGCGATTTCAAACAATCTTTCAAATGTGAACACAACTGGATACAAACAGCAGCGAGTTGAATTTGAAGATTTGGTTTACCAGACATTAAAGCTTTCCGGAACGCCTGCGACTGAAGACACTGTGACTCCTGTTGGAATTCAGCAGGGAAGCGGAGTTAAACTTGCGGCGACTCAGCGAATCATGAATCAAGGCTCTTTGCAGAACACTGGAGTTGACACAGATGTTGCGATTGTCGGCGAAGGTTTTTTCCGCGTTCAAAAATATGATGGAAGTTACGCTTACACTCGCGACGGAAGTTTTAAAGTTGATTCAAACGGACAGCTTGTAACATCAAACGGAAACAGAATCTTGCCTGAAATTATTCTTCCTGAAGGTTATGATGTTTCAACATTGAACATAACGCAGACTGGAGCAGTTTCGGTTAAAGTGAATGGCGGAAATGAGCCTGTTGAAGTAGGGCAGCTTGAACTTTTCAGATTTCCGAACGCAGTTGGACTTTCCGCTGACGGAGACAATATGTTTGTGCAGACAAACGCATCTGGCGAAGCATACGGTGGCCGTCCTGGTTACGATGGATTTGGAGACACTCGGCACAAATTCCTTGAAATGTCGAATGTTTCTGTTGTGAATGAAATGACGCAGATGATTGTGGCTCAGCGCGCATACGAGTTCAACTCAAAGGCGATTCAGACAAGCGACAATATGCTTTCAACAGCGGTGAACCTTAAACGATAAAATGCAATTTACAATTGATAATTGAAAATTGACAATAAAAACAAAGATGATTTGGCATAGGCGCTTGATAGCAGACAGTTCGGATTTTGCACAGGCGGAGGACTTTTATGCAGATAGGAACAGTGAAACCTTTGAACAATTCAATGAACGCTCTTTTGAATGGAAACGGAATTCTTCAGGGCGCGAAGACAAGCAGCGACAAGGCGAAATTTTCAGACCTTGTGAAGAATCTTCAGAGAAAGGAAACAAAAAACGAATCAACTCTCTCGTCCTCGCAGATAAACGAAAGCGGAAGGCTTTACGGCGACTATTCCCAGGGATTTTCAAATTCGTTCACAAGGGAAAGCGACAGAAATGCTCTTCCTGCAGGAGCTGCAAGAAACCAGGCGAATCCGAATGTGAAGCAGAAGACAATAGACAAGACTTCCAGGCTTTATGAGAAATCCCTAGAGCTTGAAAGCTATTTTGTGAAGCAGATGCTTTCTGCGATGCGGAAAACTGTCTCGAAATCTGCTTTGGGAGCAGACACTTACGCGGGCGAAATCTACGAGGATATGCTTTACGACGAATACGCTCTGAGCATGACAAAAAACGCAGGATTCGGGCTTGCTGACCAGATTTATCTGAGCCTTGTATGATTTCCCTGACAATCGAATTCCTGGTTTCAGTTTCTGTCGCGGTTTTCCTTCTCATAAAAATCAGCCAGGAGAAAAAGAAGGCGGGAAACAGGCGCGACAGGAAAAAAATCCTGATTTTCCGTGTGGTTTCATGCGGGCTTCTTGCGATTTCCGTGATTTCCGCTATCCAGGTTTTTATTCTGGTTTCGGGTTTGGAATGAAAATATAAGGAAAATTAGACCTGGTGCGGAAACTTCAGTTTCAGAACAGGTTGCTTTGAAGTGCGATGTTTAAAATCGCGCTATTTAAGCGATTTTAAACTCGTCGACTTACTGATGACGAAGTTATCGAACAAGTCTATTGTCTCCGCGGAGCAAAGCGGATTTTCGCGGAAGTTCAGTCAGTTGCGCAATAAAACTCGGCATTTTGATTTTTTTCTTCTTCTCATTTATTTTATTTTTAGGTCAAATGTCGAGTTTTCTTCGCAAACAATAAAAAATGCACGTAGGCAAGGTTCCGATTTGAAAAACAATCTGCACAAGTGAGTAAGGAGAACTAAAAAGTTGCAAATATGCTTGCCTGGTGATTTCTACTTGCTCAACCACCACAGTTTTTGACGAACGCGGAAGCCGTTTTTCATAATCGGGTTCTTGCCGAGAGTGCATTTTTGCTAATACATTAAAACTCGACATTTGACCTTTTATTTTATTTGTTCCCGCATATTTTTTTTTCTTCAGGCGGTTTATATTTTTTTCATCAGTTTTTTTTCGCTTGAAAAATCCACGGTTTGGTTTTATCTTTAAATATATTATTTGATCGACTTTAGTGGGGTGCAAATGGATATCCAATTACAAGAGTTAATTGACAAAATCAAAAAAGACGGTGTTGCCTCTGCGGAAGCTCAGGCGGCCGAGATTGTCAAGGCGGCTGAAGAGAAAGCCAAGTCAATCGCAGACGAGGCGGAAAAGAAATCCAACGACATGATAAAAAATGCCAAGGCGGAGATCGCGCGGCTTGAAAAGGCCAGCGAGGATGCTCTTTCGCAGGCAAGCAGAAATATGTTGTTGACTTTTAGGGAATCTTTGGTTCAGGAATTAGACAGGCTTATAAAGGACGAGACTGAAAAAGTTTATTCAGAGGAGACGCTTAAAAAACTTGTTCCGGAAACAGTTAAAGCCTGGAGCCGGAACGCCGACGCTTCGGAGCTTTCTGTTCTGCTTGGTGAAAAAGACCTGAAGAATCTTGAGGCTGAGCTCAAAGGCGCTTTGAAAGCGGAAATCGCGAAAGGCCTTGAGATAAAAGCAGACAAGTCTGTTTCAGGCGGTTTCCGCATCGGAATCCAGAACGGAGCAGCTTACTACGATTATTCTGCGGAATCTGTAGCGGACTTGTTTTCCGCGTATCTTAATCCGCGCGTCGCTTCTATAATGAAGAATGCTGTTAAGGAACAATAAGTGAAAGAGCAATATTACCTGGTTTCGCAGCTGCCGGATATTTCGCAAGAAAAAGCGACGCTGCCGATAACCGAAAAATATTACAGAGATTTGTGCTCCAGGTTTCTTGAAGGAAAATCCAAAGAGATTTTAGACAGGCTTTCTCTTGAGCCTCCCAAAGAACCTGAACCGACAGGCTCTTCTTTCCTTGACGGCTGGTACGGACACGAGCGCGCCCTGCGTTTCGCTTTGGCTCAGGTCCGCGCCCAGAAGCTGAAAAAAGAGCCGGGCTCAGTTCCTGTCAGCATAACAGGCGACATCGTGCAGGCTGCAAGAACAGCGGTCGGAATGGACAGCCCTTTGAGCGCGGAGCAGTTTCTTTACGAATACAGGCTTGGCGTGCTTGACACTCTTTCGCCGATTGACACTTTCAGCGAGGACTATGTTTTCGCGTACGGAATCAGGCTTCTTCTGGTTTCAAGGATGAAAGAGTTCGACAAGGAAAAGGGAACAGCCTCTTATCACAAAATCTATGATAATATACTTGGAGAAAAAGCATGACGGATACAAAAGGAAAAGTGGTCGGAATCAACGGAAACATGGTTTCTGTTGAGTTTGACGGAAACATTTCCATGAATGAAGTTGCCTATGTTAATGTCGAAGGCAAAAGGCTCAGAGGCGAAGTTATCCGTATCCGCGGAAACATAGCCCAGATGCAGATTTTTGAAATGACACAGGGAATAAAAACAGGGGACACTGTAGAATTTGCAGGAAACCTGCTCTGTGCGTTGCTGGGACCAGGGCTTCTTGGTCAGATTTATGACGGGCTTCAGAATCCTCTTCCGCTTGTCGCGGAAAAAGCGGGATTCTTCCTTGAAAAAGGTGTCTACATAGACGCTCTTGACAAAGAAGCAAAATGGGAGTGGACACCTAAAGTGAAGCCTGGAGACAAGGTTTTCCGAGGAGATTCAATCGGTTCTGTTCCTGAAGGACCTTTCACACACAAGATTCTGGTTCCGTTCGGGCTTCTTGGAACGCTTACTGTAAAAGAAGTCACGCCTGAGGGAGCTTACACAATCAACGACACAATGGCAGTTGTCGCGGACGAAAAGGGAAACGAGCATAAACTCACGATGTGCTTTGAGTGGCCAGTGAAACGCGCTGTCGACTGCTATGCGGAACGCTTGGCTCCTACGGAAACAATGGTCACAAAAATCAGGCTTATCGATACATTCTTTCCTGTCGCGAAAGGCGGAACATACTGTATTCCAGGACCTTTCGGAGCCGGAAAAACTGTTATCCAGCACACGACAAGCCGAAACGCGGATGTTGACATTGTGATTATTGCAGCCTGCGGAGAACGCGCGGGCGAAGTTGTGGAGACAATCAAGGAATTTCCTGAACTGAAAGACCCGAGAACTGGCGAATCTCTGATGAAGCGTACAATCATTATCTGCAACACTTCTTCAATGCCTGTCGCGTCCCGTGAAGCGTCTGTCTACACATCTGTCACTTTGGCGGAATATTACAGGCAGATGGGGCTTCATGTCCTTCTTCTTGCGGACTCGACTTCGCGCTGGGCTCAGGCTTTGCGAGAAATGTCAGGACGTCTGGAAGAGATTCCGGGCGAGGAAGCGTTTCCGGCCTATCTTGAGTCTTACATCGCGGCTTTCTATGAGAGAGCAGGCTATGTGCGCTTGAGCGACGGCTCGACCGGCTCTGTAACAATAGGAGGAACAGTTTCTCCGGCGGGAGGAAACTTTGAAGAGCCGGTGACGCAGGCGACTTTGAAAGTTGTCGGCGGCTTCCATGGACTTACACGCGACCGTTCCGACGCGCGAAAATATCCTGCGATTGATCCGATAAACTCCTGGTCAAAGTATAAATCAGTAATCCGGGAGGACTGGGTTTCTTACGCGCGAGATGTATTCAAGGCCGGCGTCGAAGTGAACCAGATGATGAAAGTTGTCGGCGAAGAGGGAACTGCAACCGACGATTTCGTCCTTTACATGAAAAGCGAATTCCTTGACTCGGTTTATTTCCAGCAGAACTCGTTTGATGCGGTTGACGATGCGGTAAGCGTCGAGCGGCAGACTTACACATTCAGAAAAGTCCTCAAGGTTTTAGCCTCTGATTTTGAATTGAAGGACAAAGACGAGGCCCGTGTTTTCTTCAATAATCTAAGGCAGCTTTACCTTGACTGGAACTATATCGAATGGAAGGCTGACGCGTTCAAAGAAAAAGAGAAGGAAATAGATTCTCTTTACGCTTTGAAAAACGGAAAACTTAAAGGCGAGGCTCTTGAGTTTTTCAAGGATGGTGAATAATGAATAAAGTCTACAGCAAAATTGAATCCATCGTCGGCAGCGTAATCACAGTCAAGGCTACAGGCGTTGCCTACGGAGAACTTGCTGAAATCGAGACAATCTATGGAAAGTCGCTTGCCGAAGTGAACAAGATTGACGGCGACACGGTTTCCCTTCAGGTTTTCGCAGGCGGACGCGGCGTTTCGACCGGCGACCACATAAGATTCCTCGGACACAGGATGGAAGTCTCTTTCAGCGACGACCTTCTCGGACGGATTTTCAACGGTTCAGCAGAGCCGAGGGACAACGGGCCTTCTCTTTCAGAAAACCTTGTCCAGATCGGAGGACCTTCTGTAAATCCTTCAAAACGAATCATGGCGCGCCGTATGATCCGCACAGGAATTCCGATGATTGATATGTTCAACACTCTGGTTGTTTCACAGAAACTTCCGATTTTCTCGATTTCAGGAGAGCCTTACAACCAGCTTCTTGCCCGTATCGCGATGCAGGCGGAAGTCGATGTGATTGTTCTTGGAGGAATGGGACTTAAATACGACGATTATCTTTATTTCAAGGAAACCCTTGAGAACGGCGGCGCTCTTTCGCGTACTGTGATGTTTGTCCACACCGCGGCAGACCCGACTGTGGAATGCCAGAAGATTCCTGACCTTTCCCTTGCTGTCGCGGAGCAGTTCGCTTTGCAGGGAAAAGATGTCCTGGTTCTTCTTACTGACATGACAAACTTCGCTGATTCGATGAAAGAAATCGCGATCACGCAGGAGCAGGTTCCTTCAAACCGTGGCTATCCTGGAGATCTGTACAGCCAGCTTGCAAGCCGTTACGAGAAAGCGGTCGACTTTGACAGCGCGGGTTCTGTGACGATTCTTGCCGTGACAACAATGCCTGGCGACGATGTCACTCATCCTGTTCCTGACAACACTGGATATATCACAGAAGGACAGTATTATCTGAAAGGCGGAAGAATCGAGCCGTTCGGTTCTCTTTCAAGGCTCAAGCAGAACGTGAACAGTTCAACACGCGACGACCACCGCGCTCTTATGGACGGAATGATTCGTCTTTACGCGAACTATAAAGACACCCTCGAGAAAAAATCGATGGGATTCAATATGTCCGCCTGGGACGAAAAGCTCCTTGCATATGGAAAAGAGTTTGAGGACGAGATGATGGATCTTTCAAAGAACATAAAGCTTGAGGATGCCCTTGACCTTGGCTGGAAAATTCTTTCCGACTGTTTTGAGCCTTCTGAAACTGGAATCAAGACAGCGCTTGTTGAAAAATACTGGTCTAAAAAGGACTAGGGTGTTTTAAGGAAACTGTATGGCAAAAATAAAGCTGACCAAAAACGAGCAGAAAATCCAGAAAGACGCGCTTAAAATGTACCAGCGTTATCTTCCGACTTTGACGCTCAAAAAGCAGCAGCTCCAGACAGAAATTCGCGCGATTGACGCGAAGGCAAAGGAAGTCCGCGCAAAACGGGTCGCTCTGGAAAAGGAATTCGATGAATGGATTTCTGTTTTCGGCGAGGAGGAAGCGTTCAAGCCTGGAATGGTCACTGTGAAGAACATCAGAAAAGGTGTCGGAAACATCGCAGGCGTCACAATTCCGGTCTACGAAGGCGCGGATTTCAGCCGCGGAGATTACGACCTGTATGAAACTCCGTTGTGGATTGACTTGGCTGCTGACAGAATGGAAAAGGCTTTGTCTTTGGATCTTGAGGCGGAAGTTCTTGACGAGCAGGTCAGGCTTCTTTCAAAGGAGCTTCGCACGACAACTCAGCGTGTGAACCTTTTCGAGAAAGTGAAAATCCCTGAGACAAAGGCGAATATAAAGAAAATTTCTGTTTATCTTGGCGACGAGCAGGTTGCCGCTGTTGTCCGTAGCAAAATCTCAAAGAAAAAGCTTCAGGCGGCTTCAGATGCGAAAAAGGAGGCTGAAAATGATAGTTAAAATGAAAAAAGTCTCCTTGGTCGTTCTTAACAGCGAACGGAAAGACGCGCTTGAAAAACTTAAAAAAATCGGCGTCATGCATCTTGAGACTCTTGAAGGCTCGGGAGAGCAGCTTGCAAAGTTCAAGGAAGAGTCCGCGAACGCGCAGAATGCCTGTGCTATTTTGAGCGAAATAAAGCTTCCTAAAAAATCCGCAAAGACGGATGAGATTTCCGGCAAGGAGATTTCTGAGAAATGCGCGGAAGTCATCGCTCTTTCCGAAAAGAAGAAAAAGCTTCTTGAGGAAATCGCGAACGATACTATGGAGCTTGACCGTTTCAAAGACTGGGGAGATGTGAACCTTGCTGATTTTGAATATCTAAAAGGGAAAGGCATCTCTTTTAGGATGTTCGAGATTCCTGAGGCCAAGTACGGGGAGATTGATGATAAAACTGTGACCCTTGCTGCGAGCAGGACGAAAAAAATCGTCAGGTTTCTTCTTGTGAACGGAGGCGATGAGCGGCCTGAATCTTTTCCACCTGAAGCGTTTGAAGTTCCTTTTCCGGCTGTCTCAACTGAAGAGATAAGAAAAAGAATCGAAGACGACAGGAGTGAGATTTCCCTTATTGAAAATAAAATCGCAGAAGAGGCGGTGTTTGTTCCGCAGATTGAAAGTTACAGAAAAGCCCTTGAGAACGACATCCAGTTTGAGACTGTCTATTCAGGAATGGGAAAAGAGGACGGCGGAAAGGCTGGCGATCTTGCCTGGCTTTCGGGCTTTGTTCCTGAGGATTCTGTGAAAGGCTTCACTGATTCGTGCAAAGCGAATTCCTGGGCTTATGCGCTTGCAGACCCTTCAGAGGACGACAATGTTCCGACAAAACTGAAAAACAACAGGCTTGTAAGCCTTATCTATCCGCTCACGGATTTTCTGGGAACTGTTCCGGGCTACCATGAGTACGATATTTCAGGCTGGTTTCTGCTGTTTTTCACGGTTTTCTTCGGGATGATTTTCGGCGACGGCGGATACGGGCTTCTTGTCCTTTTCGCGGGAATCATAATGGCATTGAAGAACGCGAAGAAAGGCGGCTCGGCGATGGCAGGGCTTATGATTATCCTCGGGCTTTCAACAGTTGTCTGGGGCGGCGTAACCTGCACATGGTTCGGCCTTTCTCCTGAACAGCTTCCGGCCTGGCTTACAGGGCTTTCAATTCCGCCTTTGTCGAACGCGTACCCTGATGTCACATGGCTTCCGTTCTGGTCGGATGACATTTCAAAAGGAACTTTGACGAGCGCGCAGAACCTTCAGATTTTCTGTTTCACTCTTGCATTCCTTCAGCTTTCTGTAGCCCACATAAAAGGAATCGCAAGAAACGCTTCTGAAAAGTCTCTGAAATGGCTCGGCGAGTTCGGCTCTCTGCTCCAGCTCTGGGGAATGTTCTATGTTGTCCTGAACATGGTTGTAAGTTCGTCAATATTCAGTTTCGCAGAGCTTATCTACGGAGTTCCTGTCGGAAAAGTTTCGATAGGGCTTGTAGGATTCGGCTTCATTTTAAGCTTTGTGTTCAGCAATTACGAGGGAAATATCGGAAAGTCGGTCCTTGAAAGCTGCAGGAACATAATCTCGGTTCTTCTTGGAGTTGTGAATGTGTTCTCCGACATCGTCTCCTACATCCGTCTTTGGGCGGTAGGACTTGCAGGAGCGGCGATTTCAAACACTGTGAACACAATGGCAGGACCGATTCTCGGACACGCGATTCTGTTCGCGGCGGCTGTCCTTCTTCTTGTGTTCGGACACGGACTCAATATGGTTCTGAATCTGCTTTCTGTGATTGTCCATGGCGTCCGCTTGAATACCTTGGAGTTTTCAACGCATCTTGGAATGTCATGGTCTGGCTTCAAATACAGTCCTTTCTGTGAAAAGGATAATAAATAATTCTTCCGTGTGAGGAATAGATAAAAACAAGTAAATTAATTTTAGGAGATTAATTATGACTTTTGATTTTGGTATGTTAGGCGCGGCTGTATGTATGGGAATCGCCGCAATCGGTTCCGCAATCGGAATCGGAATCGCAGGACAGGGCGCGATCGGGGCATGGAAAAGATGCTATGTGAACAACAAGCCGGCTCCGTTCATTCTTACGGTTTTTGCGGGCGCTCCGCTGACCCAGACAATCTACGGATTCCTTCTGATGCAGACAATGGCAAGCTCAGACAAGAATCCGGGATTTCTGCTCGGACTTGGAATCGCATCCGGACTTGCGATGTGTTTTTCAGCAATCGCTCAGGGAAAAGCCGGCGCGGCTGGAAGCGATGCTCTCGGCGAGACAGGAAAAGGTTTTGCCCAGTACATTATGGTCGTAGGTCTTTGCGAAACTGTCGCTTTGTTCGCGATGGTATTCTCAATGATTGTGTGCTAGAGAAAGCCTTCTTGAAATAAAATATATTTTTTGTTTTATGCCTGGAAAACGGATTTCTGTGATTTTTTCACTCCGTTTCCCAGGCTTTTTTTTGTTTCGGTTGAGGCAAGATTTTACAGCCTCAATTGAACAATGCAATCCAATAAGATAAAATGCTTCTATGCATTCAAAAAATCCTTCATCTTCAGGTTCTGGAAAAACGCCGGAATTTTCTGATTCTCTGCAACCGCAAGTTTTCCTGCAGCCTTCCGGTTCATCAAAATCGCCGGATTTTCCGGAGAACATACACGGAGTTCATTTCCACTTTGTCGGAATAAAGGGAACTGGAATGGCGGCCCTTGTCGAGATTTTTTTTCATGACGGAGCGGTCATCACAGGAAGCGATGTCTCGGAAAGGTTTTACACTGACGAGATTCTTGAAAAACTCGGGATAAAGGCTCTTCCTTTCAGCGGAGAAAACATAACAGACGAAGTTCAGTTTGTAGTCTATTCTTCCGCGTACAATCCTAGCCAGAATCCTGACCTTCTCGAGGCGAAGAAGAGAAAAATTCCTTGCCTTTTGTACACCGAGGCGCTCGGGCTTTATTCGTCACGCGCTTATTCATGCGGAATCGCGGGCGTGCACGGAAAAACTTCGACAACAGGACTTGCCGGAACGATTTTAAAGGAGCTTCCGCTTCCGTCTCAGGTTCTTGCAGGAAGCGTCATAAACTCGTTCGGCTCTTCATGCACATTCACAAGTCCGCTTTCAAAAAATCTGGAAAATCCAAAAAACAAAATATTTGTCGCGGAAACCTGCGAATACCAGAAGCATTTTATGTCGTTCTGTCCACAGAAAATAGTTCTTACAAGCGTTGAAAGCGACCACGAGGATTTTTATCCGGCTTACGAGGACATACTTAACGCGTTTGTGGAATATATATGCCGTCTTCCTGAAAACGGACAGCTTGTTTACTGCGCGGACGACAAAGGCGCTTCCGAGGCTGCGAGGCTTGCTTCTGAAAGACGCAAAGACATAAGTCTTGTTCCCTACGGAGAAAACGCTTCAGGCGACTACAGGATTTCGTTCGGAAAAGCCGGGAACGGGAAAAATCCTTTTTCTGTAAGTCTTTTTGAAAATTCCGGTCTTTCTCAAGATGAAAAACTGGAAAAGGATGTTTTTTATCTGAAAATGCCCGGAAGACACGAAGTTCTTGACGCCGCGGCCGCTGTCGCCTTGTGCTCGGAGATTTTAAAGACATACGGAAAAAATCCTTCGGACTATTATGAAGAGATAAAGCGGGGAATCTCAAATTTTTCAGGCGGAAAAAGGCGGAGCGAGATTGTCGGAAACGCCAGTTTCGGAAATTCAGATGTCATTTTCATCGACGATTACGCGCACCATCCGACCGCGATAAGGACAACGCTTGAAGGATTCCGTTCCTTCTACAGCGGAAGGAAAATCATTGTCGATTTCATGAGCCACACTTATTCAAGGACAGAAGCGCTTCTTGAAGAGTTTGCAGAAAGCTTTTCTTCGGCGGACTGCGTGGTTCTCCACAAAATCTACAGCTCGGCGCGTGAAAATCCGGCTGACTTCAAGATAAGCGGAAGGACTCTGTTTGAGGAGACTGAAAAGCATTTTGAGAATGTCCATTATTTTGAAGAGATTCTTGACGCGAAAGATTTTGTCCTTGAAGAGCTGAAAAAGCCGCTTTCTCCTGAATTCCCGAGCGGATATCTGTTTGTCACGATGGGAGCGGGCGACAACTGGAAAATCGGAAAAGAAGTTTTGCGCGAGCTGGAAAAAGGGGATAAAAAGTCATGACATCGATGACAGGCTACGCTTATGCTGAAAAATCTGAGCCCAAGGCGACTTTTTCAGTGGAAATAAAATCAGTGAACTCAAGGTTCCTGGATATTTCAGTGAATCTTCCTGTTTTTCTGAATCCACTTGAGTCTTATTACCGTTCAAGAATCGCGGAGAAAGCCGTTCGCGGAAAAATCGATGTGAATATCCGTGTTAAAGAGCTTGACAGCGACACTGAAGTTTTTGCAGACACTCAGGCGGCGAAGTCTTATCTTTCTGCGATAAGACAGGTCGCTGTTTCCTGCGGATATGCCGAGAAGGAAATACCACTTTCTCTTGTCATTTCCCAGGAAGGCGTTCTCAATGTGACAAAAAAATACGACCTTGAAAAATACAAGGACATGATTGAGCCTGTGTTCCGAGAGGCGTTTTGCAAATTTTTAGACGACAGAAATAGGGAAGGCGAGAACCTGAAAAAGGACATAACCGAAAAGATTTCTGTCCTTGAAGAGTGCGCCTTGTTCTTCAAAGAATGGCAGCCGAAAATGGAAACGCATTTCAAAGAGCAGGTTTCAGCCAAATTCAACGAGATTCTTTCTGACAATGCGGACGAGAACAGGATTATGGCAGAAGTCGCTTCTATGCTTGTGAAATACACGATAAACGAGGAGATAGTCCGCCTAAAAAGCCATCTTGAAGCGATGAGAAACGAAATCGGGACAAATCCGGCTCCGG
Organism: uncultured Treponema sp.; assembly: GCA_964606655.1. Taxonomy (GTDB): domain Bacteria; phylum Spirochaetota; class Spirochaetia; order Treponematales; family Treponemataceae; genus Treponema_D. The sequence goes on along the minus strand of CAZSHF010000002.1, from coordinate 79,547 downwards.
GAAAGCGGCTCGACTTCATCTGCCAGGAAATGAACCGCGAGATAAACACAATCGGAAGCAAAAACCAGTTTTCTGAAGTTGGAGCGAAAGTGATAGATGCGAAAGACGCGCTTGAAAACATACGAGAGCAGAGCAAAAATGTGGAGTGAAAAGTTATGGAACTGAAAAGGGAAATCAGGGTCGCGATAAGCGGAAAAAGCGGCTGCGGAAACACGACTGTAAGCGCTCTTTTGAGCAGCCGGCTCGGAGTCAAGATGATTAATTACACTTTCCGCCAGCTTGCCGAGGAGAAAGGCCTTACGCTTCCTGAAGTGATAGAAAACGCTAGGAACGATGATTTTTATGACAGATATGTGGATTCGCATCAGGTAGAGCTTGCAAGAAAAGAGCCTTGCGTCCTCGGAAGCCGCCTTGCAGTCTGGATGCTGAAAGAGGCGGACCTCAAGGTTTTTCTTTACGCCGATTCAGAGACAAGGGCAAAGAGAATTCAGAACAGGGAAGGCGGTTCTCTTGAAGAGATAAAGTCTTTCACTGAAATGCGGGATTGTGAGGATTCAAGAAGATATTTAAAGCTTTATGGAATTGACAACAGCAGATACGATTTCTGCGATTTAGTGATTGACACATCAAAGCATAAGCCTGAAGAAATCGTTGAAATGATTTTGGATGAGCTTAAGAAAAGGGATCTTGTTTCTGAATAAAAAATTCTGAAAAAGAGAAGGCTGCGTTTTTCGCAGCCTTCTCTTTTGACGTTTCAATTTTTCTTAATATTTATTGTCCGCAAAGCCAATCCAGCCTTCGTTCTCGACAAGCGCTTTTTCAAAATCGTCAAGCTTGAACGGATAGCTTTTTGAAAGGCTTCCTGCGATGAGCTTTACTTTTGCAGTCCCGTCATCATTGAACACGATTTTTGCCTCAGTGTCTTTGTCTGCGAACGTCCTGAACATATCGTCGACTGATTTTCTGTCCATTTCGACGGCCATCATTCCGCAGTTGTACATATTCTGCCTGAAAATGCGCGCGAAATTCACAGCGACCACAACATATATTCCGTTCACTTCCAGAGCCCATGGAGCGTGTTCCCGGGAAGAGCCGCAGCCGAAATTATCTCTGGTGATGATTACTTTTTTTCCTGCGACATCTGTTTTCGGATTGAATCCGTCAAGCTTTAAATCCTCAAGAAGATAAGGCTTTAAAGCCTGTTTTGAAATCTCTGTCAAATATTTTGCTGGAATGATTTCGTCTGTGTTTATGTCAGAACGATCCAGAAAAAGCACCTCACCGCCGAACTGTTTCATTTGTTTCCTCCAAATTTTTCTATTTATAAAGAGGAGAATTTGTTATCTCCCCAGAAATAGCTGTTGCCGCCGCTGTCGCAGGGCTCATAAGATGGACAGTTCCGCCTTTTCCCATCCGCCCGTTGAAGTTTCTGTTTGTTGTAGACGCGCAGACTTCGCCTGAAGCGAGAACTCCGTTGCTCATTCCAAGGCACGCGCCGCAGGTCGGGTTTGTGACGCAGAACCCGGCATCCATGAAGATTTCGATGATTCCTTCTTTAAGCGCCTGCTTGTAAATGGCAGGAGTGGCGGGGCTTACAATTCCGCGGACTCCTCTTGCGATTTTGTGTCCTTTAAGGATTTTGGCCGCGATTCTTAAGTCTGAAATCCTTCCGTTTGTGCATGAGCCGATATAAATCTGGTTCACTTTAGTTCCTTTCATTTCAGAAACTGTCTTCACCTGGTCCGGCTTGTATCCGAAAGTGCATACAGGCTCAAGGTCTGACAGGTCGTAAGTGTAGACTTTTTCATATACAGCATCCTCATCGGATTTCCACACTGAATACGAAGCCAAGGCATCTTCCTTGCTCTTGAACTCGTCTTTTATGAAAGGCCACAGATAATCGACAGTCTTTTCGTCAGGATAGCAGATTCCGCTTGTCCCGCCGGCTTCGACCGCCATATTGCAGAGAGTCATTCTTTCTTCCATTCCGAAATTGTCCACAACCGGTCCTGTGAATTCCACTACGCAGTTTGTCGCCCCGTTCACGCCTATTTTGCTGATAAGGAAAAGAATCACGTCTTTTGCGTAAACTCCGTCTTTAAGCTTTCCGTTCAGGACAAATTTTATCGATTTGGGCTGACGGAACGAGCAGACGCCTTTCAGGATTCCCACCTCAAGGTCAGTTGTTCCGACACCGGCGGCGAACGCTCCGAACGCTCCGTGAGTGCAGGTGTGGCTGTCTCCCATAATCACAGTGAATCCAGGGCGGACATATCCTTTTTCAGGAAATATCGCGTGGCATACGCCGTTGCATCCTATGTCAAAAAAGTCTTTTATTCCCTGGCGCGCCGCCCAGTCTCTTAATATTTTTTCCTGTTCCGCTGTCTTGCTGTCCTTTGCCGGACTTACGTGGTCGATTACAGCTTTGATTTTAGTGCTGTCGAAAACTTTGTCTTTTCCGCGTTCAACAAGGTCGTTGATTGCGATAGGAGTTGTGATTTCATGGCAGAAAACTCTGTCAAGCTTCAGCACATAAGTGTTGTCAAAAGGTGTGTCGATAAGATGCGAGTTGAAAATTTTTTCCGCGATTGTCTTTCCCATGTTTTCTCCAGATAAAAAGTCAGTATGATTTTCAATATGACTTTAATTTTACTAAATTTATTAAGTATATTTTAATGAAAACTCCGTCCTGTTGAAAGTCATAATCAGAAAAATTATCAGTAAACCGAATTCTTTATATTTCCGTTAAGCCATCCTTTAAGGTTTTCCAGCGCGATATTCATAAGCCGGATTCTTGTCTCTTTTGAAGCCCATGCGATGTGCGGAGTTAGAACGCAGTTCGGCGCTTTATATAAAGGCGAATCTTTTCTCATAGGCTCTTCGGAAAGAACATCTGCCGCGTATCCTTTTATTTTTCCCGATTCCAAGGCGTCGCGGACAGTTTTCTCATCGACAAGTCCGCCTCTTGCGGTGTTTATTACAAAAACGCCGTCTTTCATCTTTTCGATTGTCTTTGCGTTTATTATTTTTTCTGTTTCTTTTGTAAGGGGAGAGTGAAGGCTTATAAAGTCCGACTCTGAAAGCATTTTTTCAAGCGGAGCGAAATTTTCTATTTCAGGACTGAATCTGTGCGGAACGACAAGAGGCTTCATTCCGAACGCCAGGGCGATTTTTTCAACCTGTTTTCCGATGTTACCGTAGCCGAATATTCCGATTTTTTTTCCGCAGAGCTCAATCAGAGGCTTGTTCCAGTAACAGAAATTCGGATTTTTTATCCAGCCGCCTTTTCTGACAGATTCATTGTGCAGAGCGACATGGTTTGAAAAATACGCGATAAGGGCAAATGTGTGCTGGGCGACAGCCATCGTGCTGTATGCGGGAATGTTTGTTACGGCAATTTTACGCTCTTTTGCGGCTTCAACATCGACTGAATTGTAGCCTGTCGCAAGGACACCGATGTATTTAAGGTTCTCACATTCCGAAAGGACTTTTCTTGTCACCGCGACTTTGTTTATGAAAACCGCATCCGATTCTCCGATTCTCTTGGTGACCAGATTCTCCGGTGTCCTTTCATAGACAGTTATATCGGCGAAAGGCTTGAAAATATCCCAGCTCAAGTCGCCGGGATTCACAGCGTGCGCGTCGAGTATCGAAAGCTTCATAAAGAATTAACCGAGAACTTCAACGCCAGTGCCTGCAATCGCGGCGTTTATAGCGTCTTCTATTCCGGCTGTGCCTTCATCAAAATCAACAAGCACCTGGGATTTGTCTGGATTTGCGGTCACGCTTGTGACTCCTGCGGTCGCTTTTACAGCATCCTGAACTTTATTTGCTGTGTCCGCATCGAACATTCCGACTACATATATTTTTTTCTGCATTATTCTGTTGCTCCGTGAAATATTATTGTATGATTAAATTATAAGCCACTTTCTCTGGAACTTCAAGTTTTCTTTTTGTTATTTGGCTTGTTTTGTCATGGAATCCCTGCGCTTCTTCGCAAGGGCATAAACTTTATGAAAAACAATTTGACAGCCGGAATTTTGTGCAATAAAAACATAAAAAGAAAAGTTCGTTTTTTAGCGAACACTTGACAAAGGAACGAAGAGAGCGATAATGCACAACACAACACAACACAACACAACACAACACAACACAACACAACACAACACAACACTATAATTGTCTTCTCTTAAAAAATAACGGAAATATATCTTTAGAAGAAGGGCGTGTGCCGCGAACAGAACTGCGGCGCGCGTCCTTTTTGCGTTTAACTTTATCTTTTTGCAATTCTAATTGCGGACATTTCCCATCGAAAAATCTCTCTTTTATGTCAACAAAAAAAGTTGTCAGCGGAGAAAGAAAATCAAAAGTTTGGAGCAAAAAATGAAATATGGAGATTATGACAAAATGATGGGTTTTCAAGAGGAGATGAAAATCAAAAGAAAGGAAGCGTTCAAGTTTATAAATTCTTGCCGCGACAAAGAAATCGACCGTTTCTGGACGCGAGGTCTTTATTTCTGGGGATTTATAGCGGCGTCTTTGGGCGCGTATATGGCGGTTTTCAATGCGGCTTTGGAAAACGACTGCAAAGGAGAGAAAGTCCCGATTAGTCTGGAAGCGATTCTTTCTATGGATTTTACCGCGAAAGTGGCTTTGTTTGTTCTTTCGTTTATATGTTTTGTGTTCTGCCTTTCCTGGCTTTATGTCCACAAAGGCTCTAAATTTTGGCAGGAAAACTGGGAAGCGCATCTTTGCTGTATTGAAAAAGATTACAGGGGAAAAATTTATAAGACTTGGCTTGACACAAAGAACGTCAATGATTTTTCCAAGTGTCCTTTTAAGACAAAGGCATACGATTTTTCAGTAAGCAAAATTTCGCTTTTGTGTTCTATGTTGCTTTCTTTTTGTTCTTTCGGACTGGTTTTGTTTCATAGCTTTATATTCGTAAAAAGTTTTTTTGCAGAAAAAATTAACTTTGTTGATTCAAATTGCATAAAAATCATAGTGCCTGTGATTATCGTATTGCTCTCGATTGCTTTTATGATTGGATATTTTCGCAGAATAAATGGCAATGTAGATTCAAAAAAATCTTCTTGTTATGAGCCAGGATATTACTATTTCAAAAAAGATGGCGAGACAATAGGAGTAAAAAAATGAAACGATTGAAAATCCTGTTTATTTCTGTAGTCTTTGGAACGCTTTTTGTCTCTCAGATGAGCGGAAATGTGGCATTGAAGTCCCCTTCAACAATAAAAGCAACATTAGATGGAAACCTGGCAATAACAACAGAAAGCAAAAAAGCAGCAGGAGTTCCAGCAAGCTACTCATCTTCTGTGTCAACAATCAAAAGCGTGAATGGCTTAGACTTCTCTAGCAACGATGCGTTTCAGACAAATGCGGCTGTATTTGTGCTGCAAATAGCAGTCAAAGCATACAACAACCTGCTTCTTGAGAAGAATCTACGAGACTATCAGCAGTCAGATCATGAGACTAGAATAACTGCCAGTGAGAAAGCGATAAGCACATTGAACGGCACATCTTCAACAGAGGGAAGTGTTGCACACACAGTTGCAGCAGAAATTGCAAAAGTTGTAGCAGGCGCTGATGAGAGCTATGACACTTTGAAAGAGATTGCAGACTGGATTAGCACACATAGCCAAAGTGCAGCTGCTATGAATTCTGCTATATCAGCTAACACTAGCAGCATATCAAGCTTGCAGTCCGGCAAAAATGACAAGATTTATATTACAGACTCTAGCGCAGCATTGTCTGATTCTTCTACAGTCACAACTTTTTCTGGTGCTAGCAATCCGACTTCTGCTACAAGATGGACATTGTCTACATTATGGACTTACATAAAAGACAAAATATCTTCTGTGCTAGGCTTGACATCAAGCAAATACAGTGGTGTCGCAGCGAAAGCAACACAGTTGGAAACTACAAGAACAATAAACGGGACAAACTTCAATGGAACTGCAATCATAACTACTGCGAACTGGGGAACTGCACGAAACATATCAATAGCAGACTCTGATGCAGGAAACACTGGAGCAGCAGTAAGCGTGAATGGAAGCGCAGCAGTCACATTGAAGCTTCCTTCAACAATAAAAGCAACATTGAATGGAAATGCTTCCACAGCTACTTCTGCTATAAAAGCAACACAAGATGCAAGCGGAAATGTGATAGCTTCTACATACATCAAGAATCTGTCTGTGTCAGGAACTACAATAACTTACACCAAGGGAGACAACAAAACAGGCACTATAACAACACATGACACTACTTACACAGCAGGAAGCAACATAAGTATAGATTCCAGCAATCAGATTTCAGCTGTCTTGCCAGCCATAAAAGTAGACAGCACTGGCAATATATTGAATCAAAGCGATGAAAAAATGACAGCAAATTATGTTGACTTGGGCAATCCTGCCACAGTAGTCAGCAATGCAAGCACTTTGCCAAACACAGCAGGCATGTATCTAGTCTATAAAGATGGCTACATTCCAAAAGTAGCAATTGTGAAGTACAGCAGTGATGAAGGCAAATATTCTTTTGTTTAGTGTTTTTGAACTTCTTACAAGCAATGATTATATTGCAATTATAGATTGCTAAAACAATGAAGGAGGTTTTAGATGAAGAAGATTAGAACTGGAATTAAGGTTCTTGCTGCAATGATATTTGCTGCAAGCATTATGCTGGCTTCTTGCAAGTATGACACTGAGCCAGAAGATAGCAAGAAGAATGAGCAGACTGGCACAAAACTTTCTATAGTTTGGGATAATTGGGCTAGCAAAAATGACATTTTAAGTGAAACAGACGGTGTCAAAAAAGTTTTCATTTCAACTATGCTTTATGGCACACAGACTTTGCCAGACACTTATACAGAATTGCCAAGACTTGATAGAGAAGGACAGTTTGATTCTATGAGTCTAGACAAGTATGAAACAGAATATAGAGCAAAGCTAGGAATTGGCGACAGATACTTTTCTGAAGAAACTGTTTATGAATTTGATACTGCAAAAAGATATATGAATAATAGAAATGAATCATATGTGTATATTTGCTACTTCAAATACTACTCTGACAAAGACTACACAAATGAAATTACTTTAGTAGAGGTTTCAAATGAAGATGTGACAGTCTACGCATATGCATTTTACGAAACGAAGATTTTTGCAAATTTAATATAGACAGGAGTGTGAGCTAATATGAAAAACTTATCAAACAATATATCCTTAAATAGCATAATGAGTTTATGCTTCAACAGAATAATTTTTTGCTCAAGGCGAAGTAGAGCTTACAGAAACTAATTGACTTAAGATGACAGTTTCTAGCAATGTCAAGCCATTAGACTGGTCAAATATAGATGTTTCAAGCTTTGACAATATACAGTATGACGCACCATCGATGATAGGATCAGTGGCTTCAGAAGGCTTTGCTGTAGGATTGTCATCTGTAAATCCTGATTTTAGTGAAGTTGAAGAGGCTATTGATATGAATATTGTAAAAGTTGCTTCAAATCACAATTGGAATCTTCCAGCAAAATGTCCTAGATGCGGAGCAGATCTTATCATCAATCCTTCAGGATTTCCTGAGTGTCCTAATGAGAAATGCATTGCTAAGCTGGAACAACTATGTGAATGGTGTAAGAGACTCATATAAGCGAACTGGAGCACAAATATTGTTGCAAAGGCAAGGCAAGATTCAAAGACTAGTGAAAGCAATTTGTGCGTGTTAGGGGGGCTGTCTAAAAAGAATAAAACTTGGTGGTTGAGGTTCTCGAAACCGCCAAAGTTTAAGTAAAGTTAGTTAAATTTGTGGTTTCGACAGGCTCAGCCGCCATAATTTTTCAAAAACTGATTTTCTTGACTAAGTTGTCTTTCCAAGCTGTCCGCACGCGCCTCCGATTTTTTGTCCCCGTCTTGTCCTCAAAGTGACATTGATTCCTGCGTTTGAGACAAGCTTCATAAATTCGCGGACTTCATTCCGTTCAGGCTCTTTAAAATCAAGCGAGGAGACCGGATTCCAGGGAATAAGGTTCACATTCACATCAATTCCTCTTGCAAAACTGATAAGCTGCTCCGCGCTTTTCCTGTCTGTGTTCAGTCCGCCCATCAAAGCCGCTTCAAGGGTCACACGTTTTCCTGTCTTTTCAGCATAATATTTCACCGCTTCACGGAGCTCGGAAAGAGGATTTGTTCCGTTCACAGGCATAAGCCTTGTCCTAAGCTCTTCGTCCGCTGCCGTAAGGGAAACTGCAAGACGGATTTCAGGCCCTTTGTCCGCAAGGTCGTAGATTCCTTTTATGATTCCCGAAGTTGACAATGTGATTCTTCTTGAAGAAAGATTTCGTCCGCGCTTGTCGGTAAGCACAGCGACCGCTTTTCTGATTTCTTCAAGGTTCAGAAGAGGCTCGCCCATTCCCATAAAGACGATGTTGTCGAGTTTTCCGCATTCTTTTTCAAGAAAGAGAAACTGCTCGATGATTTCGCCTGAGGAAAGGTTTCTTGCAAAGCCTATCTGTCCTGTCTGGCAGAACGCACATCTCATCGGGCAGCCTGCCTGGCACGAAACACAGGCGGTTTTTCTTTCCTCTTTGTCTGAAAGAAGAACTGTTTCAACTGCAAGACCGTCTTTCAGTGTTATCTGAAGCTTTACAGTCCCGTCAGGGGCTTTCAAAGTTTTGCTGACCTGAGAGGAGAATATCACGGCGTTTTCCGAAAGCTTTTTCCTTTCTTCTTTGCCCAGGTTTGTCATCGCGTCAAAAGTTTCCGCGCCTGAATAAATCCATCTGTAGATTTGCAGCCCGCGGAAATTCTGCTTAAAGCCCAGAAGTTCAGTTATCTCTTCCGGAAAAAGGCCTGTCAAATTTATTTTATGCATAAACTTAGTTGTACAATGGCTTGTTCGATTTGATTTTCTCCAGCAGCTCGTTCACCGCTGTGCTTCTTATTCCGATTTTCTGAAAGTTTTCAAGCGTCTCAATCGCTTTCTGCCTGTTGTTCAGCTTCAGGTAAGAGTCTGCAAGGTCGATGTAAAGCCTGTAGTTCTTCGGGTCGTTCCTTATGAGGTTATGAAGCCTGTCGTAGGCTTCATCGTATTTTCCTTCGCCTTTGCATATCAGCGCAAGACCTAAAGCCGCGTAGATGTCAAAGTCGATGTTCAGCGCCTTGTTGTAATAGTCAGTCGCGCCTTTGTAGTCGCCTGTGTTTCTCAAAGCGTCGCCGACACGTGTAAGAATGACCTTGTTTTTCGGGTCGAGCTCAAGAATCTTGTTCCAGTACTCGATGGAGCGGAACTGCTGGTTCATTCCTCTGTAACAGTCTGCAAGACCGAACAGAGCGTAAAAATTCTTTGAATCCATTTCAAGCGCTTTTTCAAAGTAATAGACGCCCTGGTCGAAAGTCTTCAGCTTCCTGTGGCAGTTTCCGATTGAAGTCAGAATTCTTATGTCAAGATTGTTCCTGTTCAGCTCGAACATTCTTGTCCAGTAGTAAAGAGCGTCCTTGTATTCTTTGAAATCGTAATGAAGGTGTCCGAGTCCGATAAGGGCGTAGGCGTTGTTCGGCTCCATTTCAAGGACTTTGAGATACATATCCTTTGATTTCTTGAAATCATGCGTTTTTCTGTAGGCATCAGCGACGCGTGTAAGCACTGAGATGTTCTTGTTGTCGTGGACAAGATATTGTTCCCAGATGCTTATCGCCTGAGGATACAGGTTCAAGGCTTTGTAACAGTCGGCAAGTCCGAAAAGGGCGTAATTGTTTCCAGGATGGAATGAAAGGCAGGTGTTGTAATATTTTATCGCTTCGTTCAGGTTGTTTTCTTTGCGTTCTGAATCTCCAAGACCGACAAGCGCGTAGTTGTTGTTCTTGTCAAGCTCAAGGATTTTCTTGAAAGCCGCTTTTGCGCCTTCAGCATCGTTTGACTTTAAAAGAACGTATCCGTTCTTGGACAATTCTGAAATTTTTTTATTCAGCTCGTTCTGCGCGTTGTTTCCGCCTGTTGTCGGGATAACCTGGTTTTCGCCGGGAAAAATCTGCTCGGACGGCTGGCTATAAATTTTCTCTTCCATTTTTTGTTCCTTTTTAAAATTAATTTTAAATGATTAAAAATTCTCATTAATTTTCTTTGATAAGCTGTGATATTATTGCGGCTATCTGTTCGTAGATTGGTTCTGCCTTGCTTCTGTTGTGTGCAAGAACATATTGTTTCAGAGCCTTCAGTCTTTCATTTTTTTCTTCGTAGATATTTCCGACTCTTGTAAGCCCGTCTGAATAGCCTGTAGTTGTGTATATTCGTCGTGCGCTTTCTATCTCTCCTTCGTTGAACATGACATTCGCTTTTCTGTTCAGAATCGCTTTCTGCTCTGAGCTTAGAGTCTTGACAGGATTGTCAGTGACTTTTATGAATCCCTGGTTTCCCTGTTTTCTGTCTATCTCTTCTTTCAGATTCTCACGCATATTCAACGCCTTGTTTTTTATAATATCATATTTTTTTTGAATGTCAACTCACTTGTCAGTACAGATTCTCAATAAGGAAAATTTGAAACGATTTTTTTAGGATTCGTGTTTTTTTCCGGATAAAAATCGTAAAGCAAGAAAGGCTGAGTAAAAGAATAGAATACTGGAACGGAAGAGTTTCAGTAAAACTCAAGTAGGCTTGATTGATGAGAACAAAAATCCGTGTGTATAGGGGGGGGCGAAGTTTTTTTATACAGGTTTTATTAAGGATAAAAAAAAACGGTTTCCTGTCATACAAGAAACCGTTTTAAGCGGCAGAAGGGAGTCGAACCCTCGTCATCAGCTTGGAAGGCTGAGATAATGAGCCGTTATATGACTGCCGCAGATGATGTGTTTAATATACATAAACGCAGATTTTTAGTCAATAGGTAAAACTGAAAAAAATGATTTTTTTTCAGTTTTTTGTTTTTTTTTGCTGACATCAGTTTTCCTGCGCCTTGTTCTCAAATTTTGTGAAGGAAGGGAAGAATATCATGTCCACATCGCCTGTCGCTCCGTTTCTCTGTTTAGCGACAATGCATTTGGCTTCCTGAACAGGATTCGCCTCATCCATTATCTTCCGGTCTCTGTGAAGGAAGAGGACGACATCGGCATCCTGCTCGATTGAGCCTGAGCCTCTGAGCTGCGCGAGATTCGGCTCCTGTCCTTCAGCGTCACGCGCGACCTGGGAAAGAGCGATAATCGGAATGTTCAGTTCCCTTGCAAGAGCCTTCAGGGATTTTGAGATTTCAGACACATTTTCCCAGGTGTTCTGGCTCGGATTGTCGACAGAAATAAGACCGATATAGTCAATGAAAATCGCCTGCACATGATGGTTCACAACCATTCTGCGCGCTGTGGCTCTTAAATCCAGAAGCTGCATATTCGGCGTGTCCACGATGAAAAGGGGAGCGTTGTAGCAAAGCCCTGCCGCATTCTGAAGGGTCTTGAAATCCGCTATAGTCAGCATTCCGTTTCTCAGCTTTATGCTTGGAATCCGCGCGACCTGGGAAAGAAGCCTCTGTCCTATTGACTGGCAGGACATTTCAAGAGAAAAGAATCCGCACGGAATTTTTTTTTCGATTGCGATTGTCTGCATCATCGAAAGGGCAAAGGCGGTTTTTCCGATTGAAGGACGCGCTCCGATTATCACAAGCTCTGATTTCTGGAATCCTGATGTCATTGTGTCAAGCCGGGCGATTCCTGAAGGAATTCCTGTGAGCTCAGAATTGTTTTTGAATCTGTTCTCGATTGTTAATATTGTCGAAGTGATAACATCCTGCATCTGATGAACTTGCGTCGTGTCGTTCACGTCAGCAAGGTTGAAAATCTTCTTTTCCGCCTCTTCAAGAATCTGCTTTGAATCGCGGTTTTTGTCAAAGCTGGACGCCTTTATCTCGCTTGAGATTTTGATTAAATCGCGCCTTGCCGCGCAGTCAAGCACAATGTCCACATAATAGTTTATGTTCGCCGATGTTGGAACTTTGTCTGTAAGGGATGCGATATAGGCAGTTCCTCCTGCCTGCTCAAGTTTTCCTGAAGAGTTCAGCTCATTTATCAGGGAAAGAGAGTCTCCGCGCACATTCTTTTTGAACAGCGAGACCATCGCCTCGAAGATTGTCCTGTTGCTGTAATTGTAGAAACGGTCGGATTTCAGGTTTGTCACAATGTCTGACATCGCATCCCAGTCAAGAAGAATCGCTCCCAATGTCGCTTCCTCGGCATCCGGATTGTTCGGAAGGATGCTGTCTTTGAGTTCGTTTTCCGCCATATTTCCCCCATTTTATTCGCAAGTTATTCACTTTTATGCACATTTTTTCCACATTGTTTTTCTTGCAGGTCAGTTTTCATGCCATAAAGCAAAGGCTACAACTGAGTGATTCCCAATTGTAGCCTTTAAAAGCAATTTAATGAAGTTGAATATCAGTTTTTATCCTGAACTATTCCGCTGTGCCTTCAGAGGAAGATTCTTCTTTTTCCTCGTTCTGTGCAGGCTCTTCTTTCTTCGCCTCTTTTTTAGTTTCAGGTCTTTCTTCGTCTGCTCCTTGCGCCTTTACAACAAGCGTTATTTCGGCGGTCTGAGCCTCGTAAAGCTTCACGACAGCATGATATGTTCCTACAGTCTTGATTGCAAGCCCCGGAATATCAATTCGTTTTCTTTCAATGTCAAAGCCGTTTCTGGAAAGAACGTCCGCGACAACATGGGCCGAGACAGCTCCGTAAAGCCTTCCGTTCGCGCCGGCAGGCATTTCGATTGCAAATGAAGAGCCTTCAAGCTTCTCTTTGAGCGTTCTTGCGTTCGCACGCTTGACTTCTTTCCTTGCTTCGATTTCAGCTTTTCTCGCTTCGAACAAAGCCTCTGTCTCCGGTGTGAACGGAACAGCCAATGCCCTAGGAAGAAGATAGTTTCTGGCGTAGCCTGTCGCTACGTTCTTCACATCGCCTTCTTCTCCAAGATATTTCACATCTACATTCAAGATTACTTTCATTTTTTCTCAAGCTCCTATTGTTTTGTTTTTGCCGGCGTCACCAGGAGTCGGATCGCCAGCATGATTTTAAAGGCGTTATCAGCCGAAGAGTTTTCTCCGCCGGTTTCAAAGCCTTTTTTATTCTGCCACGAAAGGCAGAAGGCAGATCGCTCTTGCTCTTTTTATCGCGCCGGCGAGTTCTCTCTGGTGCTTGGCGCAGGTTCCTGTGATTCTTCTTGGAAGAATCTTTCCGCGTTCAGTTGTGAATCGTCGGAGCCCGTCAGCGTCCTTGTAGTCGATTTTCGCTTTGTTCGCGCAGAAGCGGCAGACCTTTTTGCGGAAGAAAGTCTTGTTTTTCGCGCGTCCGTTTTCGCGTCCGTCGTCCTCGCGTCCTTCTGTTTCAGGAGTAGACTGCTGAACAGCTTCTTTTTCTTCTACGATATTTTCTTTTGTTTCTTCAGACATAATTTCTCCAAAGTTGTTTCCGGCCTGAAAAGCCGTATGGTTTTAGAAATGCATATGAAATGCAAGCCCTGTTTTAGAAAGGAATATCTTCTGGAAAGTCGTTTCCTGCGCTTCCGTAATCATTCGGATAATCGGGCATCGCGCTCGGAGCCTGGCTCTGAAAATTTGTCCTCGGCTGGAACGCCCCTGACGCACCCCCGTTAGCCTGATACTGGCCAGCGCTGTCAGATTTTCCGCCAAGAAGCTGGACGCTGTTCGCGACAACAGAAACTTTTGAGAATTTCTGTCCGTCTTTTTCCCAGCGGTCCTGTTTCAGATAGCCGTCGACACAAATCTGTTTTCCTTTTGTAAGGTATGGCTTCAGGTTTTCTGCCTGTTTTCCCCAGATTGTGACATCGAAGTAATTCGCTTCTTCTTTCCATTCGTCGCCGACTTTGTGGCTTCTGTTGCAAGCGATGCTAACATTTGCTCTTGCCTGACCATTTCCTACATAGCCAAAGGAGCGTTCGTCTGCTCCTAAATCCCTTGTAAGCCGTCCAATCAATACCACATGATTAACATCAGTTGCCATATTCTACCTCTAAAATGTGATTGAGTTCCCGAATCTGAAAACTTATTTGTCTTCAAGCCTGACAAACAGATATTTAAGAAGGTTTTCAGTAATCTTAAACGCCTTGTCGATTTCAGTAATCTTATCCGGATTGAGTTTGAGAGTGAACAAAATGAAACGTCCCCGTCTCTGTTTCGCCACTTCGTAAGTGAGGTCGCGGTCACCGAAAAGCTCTTCCTTTTCGATTTCTGCGCCGAAAGACGCAAGGACTTCTCGTACAGCATCCTTGCCGCGGTTTGACTTTTCCTCATCAAGCGGGAAAATAGTCATAAGTTCGTATTTTCGCATAAATGCTCCTTATGGACAAATGGAGATTCCTGACCGGAACCTCAAGGGGTGTTCTGAAAATATATCGGATTCGGAAAATAAATTCAAGGATTCGGTTTTTCAGTTCACGGTTTCATGCTGATGCCGCTTTTCTCGCTTTTCTCGCGTTGCATTGATGTTGAAATCAAATCTCGCCGATAATATAATATGAGTATGTTTTTTTCGCGGAATATTGGTTTTAAGAAGTCTTTTTTGATTCTGTTTCTCCTGTCTTTATGCTCTTCAGTTTTTTCTGTCAGCATGAAAGACAGAGTGCAGAACCTCATAGAAAAAGGTTCTCCTAAGGAAATGGAGAACGCGTTCAGACGCTACGATTATCTTTCCCAGACAACACTCGGAAAAGACAAGGATTCTCTGATAATGGAGGCGATTGAAAACGACCGCGGAACTGATTTCATAAAGCTCCTTGTTAAAGGCGGAGTGAATCTGAAGCGCAAAAACAGGAACAGGCAGACCGCGCTTCATTATGTCTGTCTTTATTCAGGCGACAATCCTGAGGTTTTCACTTATGTGCTTAAAAAATGGGGAAGAAAAAATGCCGTGAGCCGTGGGCTTCTTTCAAAAGACAAAAATGGCTTTACAGCCTATGAATATGCACTTGAAAATCTTGGAAGCGGAATGCTTTCCGAACTTGAAGATTATCTTGACCCTTTAAAATCTGTCCCTGTCCGTGAAAAATTCAATTCTGAGCATGGAACAGGAGAATCCTTGGAAGAAAGTTCCGGCCTAAAAGATTCCCGTGGCGAAGAGACACGTGTCGGAATTGCTTCAGAAAAACAGGCGGACATAAGGACATCCGCCTTGAAAAACGAAAGTGTTCAGAATGCGGAGCAGAAATCTGATGATGAGCAGATAAAATCATCTGAACCGAAAAAACTTGAGGAAAAAGGCGATGTCGGCTCTTCTGAAAAAAGCGATGTTCTGGAAAACACGGGGACACCCGGACTTTCAGGTGCTGAAAATATTGAAGATGCTGAAGATGCTGTCTACGAAGATTCCGGTCTTGCGGCGAAAAATGAAAATGAAATTGAAAGCGGAATTGAATCTGAAAATATTTTGGCTGAAAACGAAGAAAGAGGCGCAAGGACTTCGATAGACATTGAAAGACGGCAGGGAGAGATTTCAAGCATTTCTGAAAGCATTTCCTCTTCAGGAAACGAAAGGACATTCCTTTTTGACTACGAGCCGGATTCCTTTTCCGCCGCGCCTGAAAAGAGCCAGGAAAGCAAAGTCCAGCTTGCGGATATAAAAAATCCGAACTCCAGGGATTTCAACGGAAGGACACTTCTCATGAAAGCCGTGAAAGACGGAAACGACTGGGAAATCCGTTCCCTTCTGAAATCGGGGGCGGATGTGAATCTTTCAGACAACGAAGGCTGGACTTCCCTGATGTACGCGATTCGGTACCAGAACAACTTTGAGATAACAAAACTTCTTCTTGAAAACGGAGCGGACATAAACGCCCGGAACAGATACGGAAGCTCTCCATTGCTTCTTGCTTCTGCATATTCAGGAAATCCTGAGATTTTAGGGCTTCTTCTTGAAAATTTCAGCGGAAACCAGAACGATGTTTTCAAGGCTTTTGTTTTCTCGATAACAGCAGGAGGCGCAAGCTCTTCCGCCCAGATTGCAAAGCTCAAGGTTTTTGTCGACAGAGGAATCCCGATAAACAGGTTTTATGAAGGGAAAACTCCTTTGATGTACGCGGCGGAATACGCTTCTTCTACAGAAGTCATAAAATTCCTTCTTGACAACGGCGCGCTTTCTTCTGTGCGTGATTCCTCGGGAAAAAGGGCTTTTGACTACGCGAAGGCGAATTCAAGGCTTGAACGGGATGAGGTTTACTGGTGCCTGAACACAAAATAACGATAAAAAAGGAAGCATCATGAGAATCACCGGAGGAAAACTCAAAGGAAGAATCATAAAATGCCCTGACGGCGTGATCCGTCCTGCGATGGACAGAATGAGGGAATCCGTGTTCGCGATTTTGGGAGATTTGAGCGGAAAAAGTTTCCTTGACCTTTTCAGCGGTTCGGGAACTATAGCGGTTGAGGCGGTCTCAAGAGGAGCAAGCCGCGTCGAGCTTTGCGAAAAAGACAAAATAAAAGTCAGGACAGTCCTTGAAAATGTCTCGATAGCGGAAAAAGAATGCGGCGTGAAAATCCAGTGCCATTTCATGCCGGTTGAATATTTCATAAAGCGGTGCAAATCAAAGTTTGACTTTATATTCTTTGATCCGCCTTTCCCTTATAGATTCCATAAGGAGCTTGTTCTTCAGGCGGAGACAAACGGACTTCTTGACGAAAGCGGAACAGTCATGGTCCACCGCCCGGAAGAGCATTTTATGCCGGAAAAAATAGGCCGCCTCTCAAGAAGCGACCAGCGTGTGTACGGAAGGTCAGTTGTCGATTTCTATAAATTCTGACAAAGCCATTCCTTGAATTTTCCGTAGTCGTTTTCCATCGGAATCGCTCTGTCAGGAAGATTAAGAATTTCCTGAAGCCGTCCGGGAACAGCAGGCTCTCGTCCTATTGAATCTTTAACTGTGCCGCCGAATTTCGCAGGATGCGCGGTTTCAAGGATTATTCCTACCGCGTTTCTGTTTATCACATCATCTTTCCATAAAGGCACATTCGGGGTAAGCCCGGATTTTGTGTAGTCAAAGTCGGATTTGTTTCCGCCTGCGAGTTTTTCCATTCCGCCGTCTCTTATGCTTGTCCACGCCTTGTACGCGACCGCTCCGTGAGGGTCGATTATATATCCTGTCTTGTCGTTGCATTCCCTTATCGCGTCTTTGATTCCGCTGTTGTCAAGCCAGAATGAGGCGAAAAGGCTTCTGACTTCTTCAAGGCTGTACATTGACTTTATTCTTTCGTAATTAGAAGGAGTGCCGACATCCATCGCGTTTGCCAATGTCTCGACAGACGGGCGTGCCTTGTATTCTCCTGTCGCGAGCCAGTCTGGAACTGTCCTGTTTTCATTTGTCGCGGCGACAAAGCCTTTTATCGGAGCGCCCATTTCGCGCGCGATAAGCCCTGAAGTCAAGTTTCCGAAGTTTCCGCTCGGAACAACAGTTATGATTGAAGCGTCGTCTATTTTTGTGTCAAGCGGAGAGCGGTTTCTTACGACAAGGGAAGCGTACATATAATAGAAACTCTGGGGAAGAAGGCGCGAGATGTTTATCGAATTCGCTGAGGAAAGCCTGAATTTTTCACGCAAGTCCTTGTCCGTGAACGCGGTCTTTACAAGCCTCTGGCAGTCGTCGAAAGCTCCTTTCACTTTAAGGGCGCGGACATTTCCTGTGAAAGTGGAAAGCTGTTTTTCCTGAATTTCAGAGATTTTTCCTTCTGGATAAAGGATTGTGACATCAAGACCCGGAACATTGTGGAAGGCGGAACCGACCGCGCTTCCTGTGTCGCCTGAAGTCGCCACAAGTATATGAAGCCTGTCATCCTCGTTTCTGTTGAAATAAGACATCACGCGCGCCATGAAACGCGCCCCGAAATCCTTGAACGCGCAGGTCGGTCCGTGGAAAAGCTCAAGTATATAAGAATTCTTGTCGAGGGGAACAACTTTCGGAGTGAACGGATAGGCGTCCTGGATGATTCCCATAAGCTCGTCGTCAGGAATTTCTCCTTCGACATAAGGCTTTGCCATGTTGAACGCGACATCTCTGAACGAAGGCTCAGGATTCCTGTTTATGAATGAATCAGGAAGCTTCGGAAATGACAGAGGAATATAAAGCCCTCCTGTCTCTGCGTTCATTCCGTTCATCACAGCGGTCTGGAAATCGACATTCACGCTTTTGTCTCTTGTGTCTGTATAAATCATTTCTGTTCCCCAGTAACAATAATATTTTTTGATTTTATCAGTTTTATAAATCCGATTTATCTAATCACATTCCGTAGATTATCTTTTCAGCGACTTTTTCCGCGAGGAGAGAGCGGCAGGAAGTTTCCGCGTTCCATTTTGTCTTGTCTGTCGCGGATTCAGTCATTTTTGTCTTGTACTTCACAGAACCGTCGCTCATGTCAAGGCAGGTCACATCCGCAGTCAATGTCACTGTGGTCCCGTCCGCGTTTTCTTCCGCCGGCTTTGCCCATCTGAACGAGCCCACCACAAGGAAATTTGTCGCCCGTTTTATCTCGCCTTGAGTTATGCTTATGCAGGCTTTGTACACATCTTCAACAGGACGGATAAGATAAGAAGTGTCGCTTACAGGAGCGTTTCCCGCATTCACTCCTTCGTTCCTGAACTTCTGGAGAAGGGCGAAATTGTTTGTGGTCGGATTTCCTTTTTCATTGTAGTCGTACACAAAAAGGATTCCGCCAGGATATTGGGTGTATTTTGACTTCACTTTGTAAGACGATGTTACAGCGTTCGCGTATGAAGCCTGGACAATGCTAGAAGAGGAAGTCACAGGGGTCGGATAGAAAGTTATCGTGTCGTTCACGGCGATTGAAGGAATCCCCGGAATGAATGAAATCCGTCCGCTTGAATCTGTCTGCATCTGGGCAGTCGAACGAATTATTGTGTCTCCGTCCCTTGAAACCGGCCATGATACTGTTATGCCGAAATCTTTCACAGGCCCGTTCTGGTCAGAGACTGACACAATATACGGCGAAGGGAAAGGCTGTCCTGAGTACACAGTCCTGTTTGACGGCGTAGAAACGATTTTCAGCTCAACCGTTTCAAGCATGGATTTGAATTTGGCCTCTTTTTCGCTTGCTGTGTTCTGGACTGTAAGCGCTTTCGGCTCTCTGATCACTTTTACCTGAGGCTCTTCTTCTGGCATTGCGATTTCGTTCTCGTTGTTTTTTTCATGCTTTGGAGAAGAAACACAGGAAGCAAGGACTGTACATATTGCGAATGCTGAAAAGACAGCGATTTTTGCAGGTCTGATTTTTTTCATTTCTGTTTTTTTAAAGCGTTTTAGACTTTTTTCTCCTCATATTGTTGGGATTTGCTCATTATAAATCTTTTAAATGGATTTAACAATAGAACGCATAAAATCAGACAGGGCAAATGCATTATAACCAAATTCAATTAATTTTGGTCGCGTAGTCTTCTGGGGCAAAACCGCACAATATTGTGCTACATACTAGTTTGCCCTGTTGAATCAGAAAAGCGTAAGCGTAAATAACGGAAAAAGCGGATACGGCTTTCAGCACGGAAGGAAAATCGTTGGATTTTCCTTCCGTGAAAATGAAAGAGAGAAAAAAAATGTTTCTGGCTCTTATTTTATCTCGTAAATCCAGCCTTCAGGAGCGTCTGTCTCTCCCATCTGGATTCCTGTCAAAGTCTCGCGGAGTTTTTTAAGGACAGGACCGATTTCTTCCATTCCCGAAGGAATCTTCACCGCTTTTCCGTGGTCGTCGATTTCTCCGATAGGCGAAATCACTGCCGCGGTTCCGCAAAGTCCTGCCTCGGCGAAGTCAGCGATTTCGTTCTTGTTTATCTGCCGCTCTTCGACATCGATGTGAAGATAATCTTTTGCGACTGTGATAAGAGAACGGCGTGTTATTGAAGGGAGGATTGAATTTGATTTAGGAGTCACAAGTTTTCCGTCCTTTGTGACAAAGAGGATATTCGCGCCTCCTGCCTCTTCGATGAATGTGTGCGCCGCGGGATCTGTATAGATGTTTTCAGCGTAGCCTTGCCTGTGCGCGTCGACGATATTGTAAAGACTCATCGCGTAGTTCAGTCCCGCTTTTATGTCTCCTGTTCCGTGAGGAGCGGCTCTGTCAAGGTCAGAAATGCGCACTTTTATAGGCTTCACGCCGCCTTTGAAATAAGGGCCGACAGGAGTTACAAGAATCCTGAACTGATATTCGTCGCTAGGCTTTACTCCGATTACAGCGTTCGAGCCGAACATATAAGGCCGGATGTAAAGAGTCGCTCCGCTTCCGTAAGGCGGAACCCAGTCTATGTTCGCTTTGACTGTGTCCAGAACCGCTTTTATCCATCTGTCTTCAGGGAAAACCGGCATTTCAAGGCGTTCGCATGAGCGTCTCATTCTTTCGGCGTTCAGGTCAGGACGGAAAGTCACGACTCTTCCGTCTTTTGTCGTGTATGCCTTGAGACCTTCAAAGCAAGTCTGCGCGTACTGAAGAACACACGCGCATTCATTTATGACGATTTTCTCGTCTTTGATAAGCTTTCCGTTGTCCCAAGCGCCGTTTCTGAAGTTTGAGACAAAGCGTCTGTCCGTTTTCATATAGCTGAAAGGAAGATTGCCCCAGTCAAGATTTTTCTTTCCCACTTTGTTCACCTCGTATGATATGCAAGTTTGAAAAACTTTACCACCATTGAAGGAATTTGTAAATTGCGGAAGAAAAACCTGACTGAAGGCAGTTCCGTGTCATCTGTTCATGTTCATCTTGTCATATTTTCCTGCTTGTCTTTATTTCCATGAACTTTCGTAGATTGAAAGATAGTCATCGTCGGAAAGCGGAAGAGGGTCCGCTGTTATGTCGCCGCCGAGAACCTTGTGAATCCGGGCAGGATATTTTTTCAGCTCCTCGAATTTTATTCCTGCGTCGCTCATCCTTAAATCTTCGCAGCCGACATCTGAAATCAGTTTGTCCAGAGCCTTTATGAAGTCTTTTCCGCTTTCAGGATTCTGGACACCCATCGCGCGGGCCATTTTAATCATCGCTTCTTCCGCCGCTTTCCTCTTGGCGAAAAAATCGAAATACGAGTGGCTTATCATTATAAGGCCCGCTCCGTGGACAAGATCAGGATGATAGCTTCCCATCACGTGCTCCATTGTGTGCTGCGAAGTGCAAAGCATATAAAATCCTGCGAGAGTGTTCGCAATCGCCATGTTCCCCCTGGCTTCCTTGTCGCTTCCGTCTCTGCAAGCGGAAGGAAGATATTTAGCGACAAGCTCTATCGCTTTGAGAGCGAACATTTCCCCGACAGGATGCTCGTTCCTGTTTATTACAGATTCAGCCGCGTGGAAGAAAGCGTCCATTCCCTGATAGGCTGTGAACTTGGGCGGAACGCTCATCATCAGGGCAGGGTCGACTACAGAAATAGCCGGAAACATCGAGTAAAAGAATATTCCTGTCTTTTCGTCCGCCTCGTCCTTTGAAATAACGCTTGCCATGTCGACTTCGCTTCCTGTTCCTGCCGAAGTTGTCACCGCGACAATCGGCGCGGCTTTGAAAGGAGCGTTTTTCTTTCCTCCGCTTCCAGAAAGGCTGTAGTCCCAGATGTCGCCTGGATTTGTCATCATAAGCGCGATGCATTTAGCGCAGTCCATGACTGAGCCGCCTCCGAGGGCGACGACAAAGTCGCAGCCGTTCTCTTTTGCGGTTCTCGCGCCGTCCATGACATTTTTGTCAGTCGGATTCGCGCGGATTTTGTCGAAAAGGACATAAGATACTCCAGCCTTGTCAAGCTCTTTTTCAAGCGAGTCAAGGTAGCCGAACTTCTTGACGGAATTTCCGCCGCTTGTCGCTATCAGGGCTTTTTTCCCGGGAAGATTTTCCTTGTGAAGGTCCTGAAGCCTTCCTTCTCCGAAAAGAATTCTTGTCGGAATGTCGAAATTGAAACTGTGCATAATAAGCCTCCTAAAAAAATCAAAAAAGATGAAGAAAAACTCAAGTGCGGAAAGCAGTCTTGTTTTTCTTGCCTTGATGATAATCCAGGGTTTTCCGCTGAAACAATGGCGGACTTTAAGGTTTTCGATGGCTTTTTGCGGCAAATCTTAATCTTTTTCTGCTCCGGCGCTTTTGTCTTTGTCTCTGTTTTTTTTATTGCGTTTTTTTATTTTCTGATTTTCCGATTATGTGTGCGTGGCTTGTGTTTTTTTATCGTTTTTTTCCGATTATGCGTGCGCGGCTCGTTTTTTTTATCGTTTTTTTCCGCACGCCTGATTTTTTTTGCAGGAGCGGTTTTCTGTGGTAAAATGAAAGCCAGAATGCCGTGCGCGGTTTTTTATAGTTTTGGAGCAAAGTCCGGCATTTGAGGTGAAAGCATGAGAGAGACCGGGTTATCATTTTCAGAGAAAGCGGAGAAAGCGATTCTAAAAATCGCTTCGGATTTTCCCAGCCTCAACTGGAATTTCCGTCCTGACCCTTCAAGCGGAGAAAACGAGCTTATCTCGCAGTGGCTCGGCGAGCCTTCCGAAGACATTATGGTCTGCATCTTCAAGGGAAAACATATCGCCGAGAAATTCCACAGGCAGGATTTTTTCTTTTTCAATTTCGCCTACAGAGAATCTTACAGAACCCAGAGCGCGAAATTCAAAGAGTTCACAAAAATCGCGGAGAACGAATGCTATATCGGACAGCCTTTTTCAGGATACGCGCTCACTTACGACGGAAATGAAGACGTGATTATTTTCGGCGTCCTGATAAAAAAGGAGATTTTCCTTAAGGAATTCCTTTCGGCAATCTCAAGGAATTCCGCTCTTCTTCATTTTTTCCTTGAGCCTGAGAAAAATCGCTTTTCCGAAGAGTTCATCCATCTTTCATTTGGAAGCGAGGCGGAATATGTCAGGAATCTTCTTGAGCTGATGGCTCTTGAATACGCGGAAAAAGATGATTTCACACAGGAAATCCTCATGCCTCTCGCGCTTTCTCTTTTCATGATTGTCGCGCGCCGCTACGAGAAGGAAAGCCTTTCCATGAAAGACAAAAAAGGTTTTCCGCTCATTGAACAGATTCTGAGCTACATAAATTCCCGCTCTGAAAAAGTCTCTCTTGACGATCTGGCGCGCGATTTCCTTTACCACAAAAACTATATTTCCGCCCTTATACACAAAGAGACCGGGAAAAAGTTTTCAGAAATCGTCCTTGAGGCAAGAATGAGAAAAGCCGCTCTTCTTCTTAAGAACACGGAGCTTCCGGTGGAAAGCATCGCTTCCCTTGTCGGCTACACAGATTCAAGCAATTTCTACAAGGCGTACAAAAACTATTTCCATTCGACGCCGAGAGAGAAAAATCCTCGTCCGCGTTGAGTCTGGATAAAACAGGAAAAGTTCCGTGCGGATTTAAGAAGATATGACGATTTTCCTTGCCGGAAGATATATGAAATGCTGTTTTTGGAACGGAACGGCGAATTTCTTTACAAATCGGTTTAGCTACATTAAGATTGTGCCATGAAAAAGATAAAAGAGAAAGCGAAGGACACAAAAATCAGGATTTTCAAGGCGTTCGCCACGGTTCTTGCGGCCTGCGGAATATCGACTTATTTTACAGCCTGCTACGGAATGCCTGTGAACTATGACAATTTCGTCTCTTTCAGGGTCGGGGAAGATTTGAACGGAGACGGAATGATTTCAGAGGGTGAATATGTTGAAGGAATAGTCATCTCGCCCGAAGACATTTCAGGAGAGAAAGGAATAACAGACAAAGCGGGGCTTGCCGAGCTTTATGTAGAGTACGCGCCTTCCGCGGATTTCAGGTTCGATGATGACAAAAATGTGTTTGAGACAAAAAGATGCACTGTTGATTTTGCAGAATACGACGGAAAAGAAATCACTGTCATGCTGGAACGAAAATCCGGCTCGAACTGAAATAAAAACCGAAGAATAAAAAATGAAGCTTCCTTTCCGGCTCCGCCGCGCGGTTTTCTACGCCTACAGAAAAATCAAAGTAAAAAAGCACACTCTTGACTATCTTTTCTGGGAATGCACTTTAAGGTGCAGCCTGAACTGTCTTCACTGCGGAAGCGACTGCACAAAATCAGGCGGAGAAAAAGAGATGAGCGTCGGGGATTTCTCAAAAGTTTTGGACGACATAAAAAAGAGGAACAAGGCCCGTCATCTTACTGTCTGCATGACAGGCGGAGAGCCGCTTCTCCGAAAAGACCTTGAGGATGCCGGACGGGAAATAATAAAACGCGGCTTTCATTGGGGAATTGTCACAAACGCCTTTGAGTTCACTCCCGGACGGTTTTTAAGTCTTGTAAAAGCCGGAATGACATCGATGAGCTTCAGCATTGACGGATTTCAGGAAGAGCACTCGTATCTCAGGCAGAATCCTGATTCTTTTTCACGTGTTATGTCCGCGGTGAAAACAGTGCTGAAATTCCAGTCGCTTAATCCGGGATATTTTGTCTTTGATGTCATAACCTGCGTCCACAAAGGAAACATAAAAACATTGCGCAGGTTCAGGGATTTTCTGATTGACAGCGGAATAAAAATGTGGCGCATATTCTCGATTTTTCCGGAAGGAAGAGCGGAGCATAACAATCTTTCTTTAAGCCGCGAGGAATATGTCTATCTTATGGATTTCATAGCGGAAACAAGAGGCTACAAAAACAGCGAAGGAAAATCAATCCATCTGAATTATTCCTGCGAAGGTTACCTTGGAAAATACGAGCTTAAAGTCCGCGATTATTTTTTCTTCTGCCGCGCAGGAGTGAACATCGCGTCTGTCTGGTGCGACGGAAATGTAAGCGGCTGCCTTAGCGTGCGTTCTCCTTTTTTAGTGCAGGGAAACATATACGAAGAGAAATTTATGGATATCTGGAACAGGAGATTCAGGATGATGCGGAACCATAAGTGGGCGAAAAAAGGGAAGTGCAGGAAATGCGGCGAATGGCGGAACTGCCTTGGAAACGGAATGCATCTTCACAAGGATGCGGAAAGCGGGCCTTGCCGCTGCAACTACGCGATTCTGAACCTGAACTGATTTTTCTTAAGGCATATTTTTCTTTTCTCATTTGGTTTCATAAAAGCCCGATTCCCGATTCTGTTATCCGTTTTCCGTGGTTTGTTTTCCTTAAGTTCCGCGCGGTTTAAAATACTTCGCCATTCTGCTATAATTTTTCATATGAATAAAACTGAAAACAAGACCGGCGGAGTTGAAATCCGGTTCATCGGAAAACAGGGAGCGAAGACTCCTGAATATAAGACAGGCGGAAGCGCGGGCTGCGACATCTGCGCTTTTCTTGAAAACGATGTCGTGCTTTCCCCGGGAAAACGCGCCGCGATTCCTACAGGAATCTTCGCTGAAATTCCTGTAGGCTACGAGATTCAGGTGCGCCCTAGAAGCGGGCTCGCCTTGAAAAACGGTGTCACAGTCCTGAACACGCCGGGGACAATAGACAGCGATTACCGCGGCGAAATCCGCATAATTTTAATTAACCTTGGCGACAGTGATTTTGTTATACATGACGGAGACAGAATCGCGCAGCTTGTGATTTCTCCTGCGGTCCAGGGAATCTTTGTTCCTGCCGAGGCTTTAAGCGAGACAGAACGAGGAGAAGGCGGATTCGGCTCTACTGGAGTTAAGGCTTGAACTTTAAAGAGAATGTTTTAAATTTCTCAAGGAATTTTCTTAAAAATCTCCCTGAAAGAATCAGGGAACGAAGCGGAAAAAGAACTCTTAAAAACAATGTCTTTTCCAGATACATTGTGAAAGAGCTTCTTCTTTATTTTTTTGTCGCCTTCCTTTTCTTTTTCATGATTTTTTTCTGCAACCAGATTCTTCTTTATGTCGAGAATATCCTGAAAAAGCGCGTTCCGTTCATAAATGTCTGCAAGCTCCTTGCGTATTCTCTTCCGGCTATAATCGCGCAGTCCGCGCCTTTCGCCACTCTGGTCGGATTTTTGATGTGTCTCGGTCGGATCATGAGCGACAACGAGATTCTTATAATCCGCGCGTCAGGACAAAGCTACGCGATAGTCATGGTTCCTGTCATTGTCCTTGGAATCGTGATTTCCCTTGTCTCGTTTTTTGTGAACGACTATCTTCTTCCTATCGGAACGATAAACCAGCAGAAGCTTTACAGGCAGATTCTGGCATCGAACCCGGGAGTAGAGATTGAGGCGAACACGATAAAGCGGCTGAACAACTCCACAATCGTGATTGGAGATGTGAAGGACGGAATTGTCTCTGACCTGATTTTCTTTGACAAAGGAAACGACGGAAAGCAGAGGATAATAGTCGCAGGAAACTCAAGGCTTTCAAGCTCCAGGAAAGAAGGCGTCCTTATGCAGATGAACATGAGCGATTCTTCTGTTCTGTTCATCGACCAGAGAAACAGGGACGACTACGATGTCCTTGAAAGCGCGGAGGCGACGCTGAACATCTTCGACTCTTCTTTTTTCAGCCAGAACTACGGAACTCAGCCGCGGGAGATGACAAGCTACGACCTAGGAAGGCTTATTAAAAACATGAAAAACCGCGGCAATTACAGCAAGACAAACATGAACCGCTACAAGACTGAATTCCACAAGAAGTTCTCCCTTCCGTTCGGCTCGATTTTCTTCGCTCTCCTTGCGATTCCTCTTGCGTTCCTCTTCGGAAAGCACAACGGACAGACAATCGGCCTTGTCGTCGGTCTTGTCATCTGCGTCATCTACTGGGCGATGATGATTCTGGGGCAGATGTTCGCATTGCGGAACGGAATGAACGGAGTTCTGATGATGTGGCTTCCTGACATTGTGATAGGGCTTTCAGGGCTTCTTTTCTATGTGGTTCTTAAACGGAAATGAAATATGAAACTTGTGAAATATCTTTTCAGGCGTTTTGTCCCGATTTTTATCGGCGCGATGGGATTTTTCTCCCTTGTCCTGGTTCTTGTCGACCTTATGATGAACCTCTGGAAATTTATCCAGAACGAAGTTCCGGCGCGTCAGGTTCTTTACCTTATGCTTCTTTATGTTCCTAAAACCTTGTGGTACGCGGTTCCGCTCGGGATTCTTTTTGCGGTCGCGTACACATTGAGCGACCTTTACGCGAACAACGAGCTCACCGCGGTTTTCGCCTCTGGAGTTTCGCTCACGCGTTTTGCTTTTCCGCTTCTTGTGTTTTCTTTCGGAATGAGCTTCGCGCTTTTTTTCTTCGAGGACAAGGTTGTGGTCCCGACTTACGCGAAAAAGAAGGATCTTCAGAAGACTTTTCTTTCGGAAAAAGAGTCGCTGAACAATGACAGCGTTGTAGTCCTTTCCGACAACGGATTTATTGTCTACAAGGCCCAGCTTTACGAGGACGCGCAGAAAAGACTTTACGATCTGGTTCTGGTCTACAGGAACGAGGACAAGTCACTGAAGGCTGTGGTGCGCGCTGATTCTGCCCAGTGGGATGAGGAAAACAGGCTCTGGCGTCTTCAGAATCCTCTTGAGTATGAATATCTGGACGGAGGAATAAGGACAAAGTTCCCGGATGCTGAGCTTACTGAACGGCTGAACGAGCCGAGCGACACTTTCAGGAACAATGCGGTTTCAATCGAGGAAGTGAACACGCGCGACGCAAGGATATACATCGACCACCTGAGAAAAGTCGGTCTTCCTTACAACGAGGAGCTTTCTGTCTATTACAAGAAGTTCGCGTTTCCGTGCATTGTTTTCATTGTTGTGTTTCTTTCAATCGGGCTTTCAGGAAAGTCGCGGAAAAATGTTCTTCTCATAAGCCTTTCGCTTTCGATTTCCGCTGCGGTCCTGTTTTATGTCATGCAGATGGTCACAATGCTTCTTGCGAAGTTCGGCTACATTTCGCCTTTTATGGGAGCATGGTTTCCTGTGTTCTTCTTTGTGGTTGCGAGCGTTGTCCTTTTAAGGTACGCGAGAACTTGAATCCAATTGAAAATTAAAAATTGACAATTGACAATTTTGTGGGCGCGGCGTGTCCGTCAGCAATTTCATTGCGGCACGTAAACGGCGGAGCAATCTTGATTGTCAATTATAAATCATCGATTATGAATTTTATTTAGAGGTTTTGTATGAAAATTTTTGATGTTCTGCACAGCTGCAAAGGTTCAAAGGCTCGGACAGGGCTGTTGTCTTTGCCTCACGGAACTGTGAAAACTCCGGTCTTTATGCCGGTCGGGACAAACGCCGCTGTGAAAGCAGTTTCGAAAGACGACATAAACGAAATCGGATTCGAGATAATACTTTCTAACACATACCACTGCTATCTCCGCCCGGGCGCGGATTTAATCGAAGAGGCGGGCGGACTTCATGAGTTCACGCAGTACAAGGGAAATTTCCTTACGGATTCAGGCGGATTCCAGGTTTTCAGCCTTTCCTCGCTCAGAAAAATAAATCCTGAAGGAGTGAAATTCCAGAGCCATATCGACGGAAGCTATCATTTTTTCACGCCGGAAAATGTTGTCCAGACGCAAAGGAAATTCAATTCAGACATCCAGATGCAGCTTGACATCTGCTCGCCTTACGGTTCTGAAAAAAAACAGGCGGAGCACGACCTGAGAATCACTTCAAACTGGCTGAAAAGAGCGAAAGTCCAGTGGGAAAAAGAACGTGAGTCAGGCTATAAAGGCTATCTTTTTCCGATTGTGCAGGGAAACTTCTACGAGGACTTGCGGAAGGAAAGCGCGGAATTTGTCTCGTCGATGGATTTTCCGGGAATCGCGATAGGAGGGCTTAGCGTAGGAGAGCCGGCCGAAGAGTTTGTGAATTTCCTGAACTTCACGATGGAAAATCTTCCGCGCGGAAAGCCTGTTTATGTGATGGGAATCGGAACTCCTGAATATATCCTTGAGGCTGTCGCGGCCGGAGTTGATATGTTCGACTGCGTTCTTCCGACAAGGAACGCAAGGAACGGCTCTTATTTCACGCGCGACGGAATGCTTTCGATAAAGCAGAAACGCTTTGAGCATGATTTTTCCCCGGTTGACAAAGAATGTTCGTGCAAAGTCTGCCGGACTTACTCGCGCGCGTATTTAAGGCATCTTTTCAAGGAGCAGGAGATTCTTGCCTCGATGCTTGCAAGCTACCACAATCTTTATTTCCTTAATGAATTTGTGAAGGAAATCCGAAAAAATATTGAGAACGACACTTTTGAATCATTCAAGGACGATTTTCTTTTCCGCTTCAGGAAAGGAGAAATTGTCTAGGAATCGTGCTTGACCATAAGGCGGCGCGCCTGGTTTCCTTCGGATTTTTTTTCTTGCGAGGTTTTGTTATGCAAAGAAAAACACTTTTCAGTTTCGCTCTGTTTTTTTCTTTAGGAGCATTGCTTTTTTCTCAGAGCGGCGAAAACCATTCTGTTCCAGACGATGGGAGTGTCTCTTTCCCGGATTCCGCTTCTTCCGGCTCTGGAAAAACCGACTATATGAATGTCCTTGTCGAGATTCCTGAGCCAAAAAGGCCTGTTCCTGCCGACCCTGAGAAAATCGCCGAAGCGGAAGAGAAAGATGAAGGCGGAAAAGACAGAAAATCCTTTTCAGAAAGCCTTCTTTTCGGAACGCCTTCTGAAATAAGCGCGACAGTAGACAAGATAACTGAAAACGACGACCCGCGTTTTCTTGACAATCTTTACGACCTTTTCTACAAGACAAACAGCAACGAGATAAGGGCGAAAATCCTTGAGTATTTCACAAAACGTGAAGACCCTTGCCTTGAGGATTTCGCTGTCGAAGTCCTTGACGACCCTTACGACACTTCAAATTCCATTGTGGAAAAATGTTTCAGCTACGTCTCCGCTGTGAAAACAAAAGCCGCCGCTCCGGCTCTTGCAAAGCTTCTTGAGCAGGGCGAGGAAGCGTATTTTACAGGGGCGCTTTCGGCTCTGGGAAAAACAGGCGGTCCGGACGAAGCGGTTTACCTTGCAGAATATCTTGAGCGCGATGACCTGACTGTTCCGAAAAGGCAGGCTCTTATGCGGACTTTAGGACAGATGAACGCTCTGGAGACTTTTGACTATCTTTGCGAGATTGCGCAGGACGAGGATGAGAACGGTTTTGTCAGAATGTACGCCGCTGAAGCGGTGGGAAACATGAAAAAAGAAGAGGCGGTTCCTGTCCTTGTAAGCCTTTTTGAAAAAGGCGACCCGAACATGAGGCAGTACTGCATAAAAGGGCTTAAAAATTTTCCTGAAAACAAAAATGCGGCAGACCTTATTCTCCAGGGAATCAGGGACGACCATTACAAAGTAAGAATCGAGGCGATAAAGGCTTCGACGGAGCTGAATCTTTCAGACGCCGTTCCTTTTATAATCTACCGCTCCGAAAACGATTCAGAGAACGCTGTGAAAAAAGAGGCTTATCCTGCGATTGCAAAGCTTGACACAAAAGACGGAAACGAGTTTCTTGTAAAGCAGCTTAAAGAAAAGAAGGTTTCCGACGCGACAAAAAGAATGATATGCGAAGCCCTGATGGACAACGGAACTTACGGAGAGGAAGAGATTATCGCGCTTGCAAAGGAAGCGCTGAAGGACGACAGGCGGAAACCTCTTAGAAACGCGCTCGGAATTCTTTTCATAAAGCACGCGCGTCCTGCGTTCGCGGAAATCGATGTCCTTTACCTCCAGTCAGACGACACGACAACTGTAAGCCAGGGACTTGAGCTTTACAGGAACGGAAGATACGAGATGGCTCGTCCTGGCGTCATGAAAATCGCAGGGGATTCAAAGGCGAAAGGCGGAAACAAAAACAAGGCGCGGAAAATTTTAGGCCTTGACGACGAGGAGGACTCTTCTTCTGGTTTCAGGGAATCTTCTTCAGACAGTGAGTCTTCTCCAGGCGATGAAAAATAGCCGGAAAAAGACTTTCAGAAAATTTCAATTCAAATTTATAGAATTGAGTTCAGGATGCTGTAGACCCTGTTTATCTTTTTTATCTCGTCTTCTGAAAACAAATCCTCTTTGTCTGCGAGCGTGTCAAGAGAATAAAGGCTTTCCTTGACCGAAGTGTGAAGCCCGCGCGAGACTTTCTGCCAGTAGTTTCCGTTTCCGTCTGTGTAAAGAGTTATAAGACCGTAAGCCTTCTGCTTTTTTTTCGCGACAGTCACTTTAAGGATATTCTGGATCGCTTCCGAAAGAATTTTCGGGGCTTTCCTGTCGTTTATGTTTATGTTCATCTTGCGGTTCCAGTCTTTTTCGCTTACAGGCGTCAAGTCCTTTAAAGATGCAAGTTTCAGGACCTGGCTCATCTTCACATCCTCAAAAAGATAAAAGCCGTTCCTGTACACGATTTTTCCGCACAGTCCTTTTGTGTTTTCGCTTTCGTAAGGATCCGCGTTCCTTGCCGCCTTTGAAAAGCTTTCAAACGGAAGGACAGCCGTTTTCCGGCCTTTTATTTTCCTGACCTCGAAAACCTCGCCTCCGAGGGAATAAGAGCTCTCTTTCTCGCCAGAACTGTTTCCGGAAAAATTTTTCTTTCCTCTGTTCAGGCTTTTTTCAAGGTTTCTTTCGTGGATTTCCGCCTGCCTTGAAAGGCTTGCGGCTTTCGTTTCGTTTTCCTCAAGCTTTTCAAGAATGTTTCCCTGAAGGCGCGAGATTATGTTTTTTGTAAGAGGAGAGACGCTCATCGCGAACATTCTTGAAGTGCGGACAATTTCTCCTGCGACAATGTAAAGCGGGTCTTTTTTGAACATCACGCTTCCCGGATGGATATGAATTTTGTCTTGCGTAAGGCTTCTGTACGACTCGCGTCCGCTTCTTGCGCAGACAAACTGGACCATTCCCGACGCGACGCAGGCAAGATAGTCCGCCTTGTCTCCGCCGCCTGTCAAAGGAATTCCAAGGTGGAATACTATGTCTTTAAGCTGCTCGTTTATGTTTTCTATCTCGCGCATAATGCGCTCGTCAAGATAATTCCGTTCCGCGAATCTGGATTTGTCCGCGCTGGACTTGAAATCGCTGAAAAGCCTTAAGTATGAGACAAAATCTCCGTGAATGTCCTGGAACGCGTGGTGCGCTTTTCTTGCCTCAAGCTCTTCTCCCGGCGGAAGAACATAAGGCGAGTTTGCCGAAAGGAACGACGCGGCGACAAGGACTTCAGAAAGAACATCGGGATAACGCATAATCGATTCGACAATTATTCTTGATACCCGCGGCTCAAGCGGAAACTGAACCATGAGTTTTCCGATAGGACTTAAAGTGTTGTCTTCCGAAATCGCTCCGAGCATATTCAAAGTGTCCACCGCTCCGATTATCCCTTCTTTTCCAGGATGAGATATGAAGTCAAATCCCATAAAGTCAGTTATTCCAAGGTCAGACATCTGAAGGACAACTTCGCTTAAATCCGTCCTGTATATTTCTTCTGTCGTGTACATCGGACGCGTCTCGAAATCTTTCCGTCCGTAAAGCCTGTAGCAGGTTCCGCTTCTGGTTCTTCCTGCCCGTCCGCGTCTCTGGCTGCAGCTTGCCTTTGAGACCTGTGTCTCGACAAGGCTCGAGGTGAAAGTCTTCGGATTGTAGAAATTGAGTTTTGCAAGCCCTGAGTCAATCACAGTTGTTATGTCCGCGATTGTGACTGAAGTCTCGGCGATGTTTGTCGAGATTATGACTTTCTTTTTCCCTTTGGGCGCGTCAAGGAAAACACGCTCCTGGTCTTCTTTTGAAAGCCGTCCGTAAAGCGGAAGAGTGTGGATTTTCGAGGCGTAATGGCTGTGGTCAAGGTAGCGCAGGCAGTCTTTTATGATTTTCTCGCCTGGAAGGAAAATCAGGATTCCGCCGTCGTCTTCATTGTTTTCAATGACACGCTGGACAATTTCTCCGATTTTATGGATAAGCTGCTCGCAGGCGGTGTCGGAGATTGTCGATGCCGGAACTTTCGGCGGGTCGTAGACCATTGTCACAGGAAAAGTCACTGTGTCTATCGTCACAATCGGACAGCCCCCGAAATAATACGAGAAAGCCTCCGCGTTCATGGTCGCAGAGCTTACAATCACTTTGAACTCTTTTCTGACTTCAAGGACACGCTTTAAAAGTCCAAGGACAAAATCTATGTTCAGGCTGCGCTCGTGCGCCTCGTCGACCATAATCACAGAATATTTTGAAAGCCACGGGTCAAGCTTCATCTCCTGAAGAAGAATTCCGTCTGTCATTATCTTGATTTTTGTGGTCTCGTCGGTCTTGTCCTCGAACCGCATTTTGTAGCCGACAAGCCCGGGATAACTTGTTCCGAGCTGTTTTGAAATGAACTCGCTCACGCTCAGAGCCGCGATTCTTCTCGGCTGGGTGACGGCAATCATTCCCATGGAATCGTACCCCGCCTCGTGAAGAATCACAGGAATCTGCGTGGTTTTCCCGGAGCCTGTAGGGCTCTGCACGACCACGACCTGGTTTTCTTTCAATGCGTCTAAAATCCGTTCTTTCTGCGCGTAGACCGGAAGTTCTGTGTAGTTTATCGCCATATTGCTGTTTCCTTTGTGCTTTCGCTTATTTCTTTCCGACGGCTGTAATATGAAGCCATATTTTTTTTTCCTTCGTCCTCAAGATTCTGTATGAAAGCATCGTTTAGATTTTTCAGGATGAAATTTCTTTCCTTGTCGATGAATGTCGTTATGAAATAAGCCTTTGTTTCTTTTATGAAAACTCTGTCTCTTGAAGTTCCGTCCGCGCCGTCTTTTCCTGAGGATTTTGCCTGGCTTCCGCCCGTTTTTCCGTCCTTGCTGAATTTCACTTCAAACATGAGCCCGTCGCCGGTGTTGTCCCTTGGATTCTCAGGATTTCTGTAGTCAGGATTCCGCCTTTGTCCGCTCACAGTGTTTCCGTTTCCGTAGAAAACGATTTTCTCAAAGTCGCCGCTTTTTCTGTTTCCGTGGATTTCATACTCCCTGATGACATGGGGATGGTTTGCCCAGACAATGTCCGCACCGGAATCAAGATAATTCCTGTAGGTTTCGCGCCGTTTTTCCGCGACCTTAAAAACGTATTCCTCTTCGCTTGAATGGACAGAAAGAATGAAAATGTCAGGATTTTCTTTTTCCGAAAGAGCCTTTATTTCGCATGAAAGATTCCTGAATCCTTCGTCTGTCGGGGAAACATAATTCAGAAGGCTTCTGTCTGACGGAATGTTCAGAAGCTCAGTGACCGCAAGGAAGAGGATTTTAAATCCGTTTTTCTCGAATGAGGCGTAGTCAAAGCCGTTTTCGGAAAAAGTGTTTCCGCCGGAAGTCTTTTTTTCAAGTGAACAGTCTTTTATGCCGGAAAAATAAATTTCCCTCTCCGAATCCTTGTGCTTTTCCTTGAGAGCCAGAAAAGTCTTTCCTGTCGAGATTATTCCGCTTTTTCCCTGATCGTTTGAATGGTTGTTCGCAAGCGAAAACACATTGAATCCCGCGCTTATCGCTTCCTCCACATAATCCGAGTGCATATTGAAAGTCGGGTAGTTTTCCCATTCCCGCCCGTCCATGACAGGCGCTTCCAGATTCGCGAATGAAAGGTCAGCGTTCCGGACAGGAGCTTTCACATCGTTCCAGATGAGCGAATAGTCTTTCATCCTGAAATTGTCAGTGTGCGCCATTATGTCGCCTGCAAAAAGCAGCGTTATGTTCTCCTCTCCGTTTTTTTGAACGGAAGAAGGAAAATCTTTTGCGGTCGCGCAGCTGAAGAAAAACAAAAGCGATGAAAAGACTGATGAGAACAAGACCGCCGCTTTTTTCACGCCGGCCTTTGAAAATGCTTTTTTAGCGATGGGAAAACTCCTTTTTTTTGCTCTGGTTTTTATCAGGCGTTTCCTGCCTGGACTAAAGTTATCGCGGCGGTCACAACTATGTCTTCAACAGAACAGCCGCGGCTCAAATCGCTTATAGGCTTTGCGAATCCCTGGAGGACAGGACCGTACGCGTCGGCGTTCGCAAGCCTCTGGACAAGCTTGTATCCGATGTTTCCTGCGTTCAGGTCAGGGAAGATTATCGTGTTCACTTTTCCTTTTACAGGGCTTCCCGGTGCTTTTCTGTCCGTGACTTCAGGAACAAGAGCCGCGTCAAGCTGGAGCTCTCCGTCTATAAGCATATCCGGCGCTTTTTCATGCGCAAGCCTTGTCGCCTCCTGGACTTTCAGCACAGAAGAATCTTTTCCTCCCGAGCCTTTTGAGCTGAATGAAAGGAGGGCGACGCAAGGTTCTGCGCCTAAAAGAGTCCTGCACGATTTTCCTGCCGCGACCGCGATGTCGGAAAGCTGGTCCGCGTCAGGCTCCGGAACTACAGCGCAGTCGGAGAAGATAAGAAGCCCTTCGTGTCCCCATTTAGGATTGTGCGTGTCAATCACAAAACATGAGGATGCGGTTTTGCATCCTTGTGCAGTCTTTACGATTGTAAGGCCCGCGCGAAGCATATCCGCGGTTGAGGAAAGCGCGCCTGAAACCATTGTGTCGGCTTTTCCCATTCTGACCATCATCGCGCCGAATTTCATAGGGTCGAGCATTTCCGAATGCGCTTTTTCAAGGCTCATAAGAGGATTTCCGTTTGCGTCGACCTTTTTCTTTCTGAGCTCGAAATATTCATTTCCAAAACTGTCAAGCCATTCTGATTCAGAAGGGTTCAGGATAGTTATTCCGTCAAGATGAACGCCTTTCGCATGGGCGACTTTTTCTATCTCGTCCTTTTTTCCAAGGAGAATCACTTCTCCTGCGATTCCTTCGGCTTTGATTTTTGCCGCGGCCTGCACAGTCCGTTCTTCCGCTCCCTCTGGAAGAACAAGAGTCTTTCCGTATGATTTGGCCTTTCTCTTCATTTCTGCAACAAAATCCATATTATCTCCTGAGTGAAGTCAGCTGTGCTGGCTTCTGATTGATAGCAGACCGTTAAGAAAATTGCGAAAGCAATTTTTAGGTCTACCTTCTTTTAAAACCCGCTGGCGGGCATTGTTTTATAACGAAGCGTATTATACCACAAAGCAAAGCGATTGAGAAAAGTTATTGCAAAAGAAATGAAAAAAAGTTTTAATTTTCCCTATGTTTTTGAAAATTTTTCAGGGTCTTATGATTCCCTTTCTGGGAACTTCGCTGGGCTCTCTATGTGTCCTGTTCATGAAAAAAGAGCTGAACATCAGGGTTCAGAAAATGCTTTCAGGTTTTGCCGCCGGAGTTATGGTCGCAGCCTCAGTCTGGAGCCTTCTGATTCCGTCCTTGAACCAGGCTGCGGACAAGGGAATGGGACGCCTGAGTTTTATTCCGGCAGTCGCAGGTTTTTGCCTCGGAATGCTTTTTCTTCTTCTTCTTGATGTGGTGACTCCGCATATGCACATCGACCAGAGCGTTGAAGGCCCGAAGACAAAGCTTAAAAAGACCACGATGATGGTTCTTGCTGTGACGATTCACAATATTCCTGAAGGAATGGCTGTCGGTGTCCTTTTCGCGAGTTTTCTTCAAGGGAATTCCTATGTTTCCTATTCCGCGGCTCTTGCGCTTTCCATCGGAATCGCGATCCAGAATTTTCCGGAAGGCGCGATTGTCTCGATGCCGCTTCATTCCCAAGGGCTTTCAAAAAGAAAATCCGTCCTGCTCGGAATTTTTTCAGGCGCGGTCGAGCCTTTGGCGGGTCTTGTGACTATTCTTCTTTCGTCGCTTGTGGTCCCTGTCCTTCCGTATCTTTTGAGCTTTGCGGCAGGCGCGATGATTTATGTCGTCATCGAAGAGCTTGTCCCTGAAATGGCGGAAAGCGACCATTCAAACGCAAGCACGGTTTTCTTTATGATAGGATTTTCCGTGATGATGGTTCTGGATGTCGCCCTGGGATAAGAGGATTTTCTGTATTTTCAGCAAAGAGGATTTTTATGGTTTTAAAATATGTTTTCGGCTCTCCCTTTCAGACTGAATCTGTAGTCTGTTTTCCTGAAGACGGAAAGGTTTTTGAGAATGAAAAGAATGTTCCGTTCGGAAAACTGTCTTTAAAAAACGGGTTTTCGCTTTCTGTTCCGATTTCGGATGAAACCCTGGTTTTCGGGCTTGGAGAAGCGATGGGCGGAATAAACAAGCGCGGAAGAATCTACAGAAGCTGGTGCTCTGACGAGCCGAATCAGGTTGAGGACAAGGAATCTCTTTACGGCGCGCACAATTTCCTGATGATTTACAATCCGAAGACAAAAAAATGCTTCGCGCTTTTCATCGACTATCCGTCGCTTGTGACTTACGATGTCGGCTTTACTTTTCAGAATGAGATAAAAATCCTGGCTGAAAAACCGGA
This sequence comes from uncultured Treponema sp., assembly GCA_964606655.1. Taxonomy (GTDB): domain Bacteria; phylum Spirochaetota; class Spirochaetia; order Treponematales; family Treponemataceae; genus Treponema_D. Next base: position 42,344 of record CAZSHF010000002.1, on the reverse strand, counting down.
CCTGAATCTTTATTTTATCGAAGCGGACAGAAAGTCTGGAAAAACTCCGCATCCGGAAGGCACTGCAGAAAAAAAATCAGAAAACAATCCTGAAGAGATTTCCTCGGAAAACGTCCTTTATTCCACTGTGAAGATTTTCCGGAAAATGATAGGAAAAAGTTATCTTCCGCCGCTCTGGGCGTTCGGCTTCATGCAGAGCCGCTGGGGCTATGGAAGCGAGAATGATCTGGAAGAAGTCTACGAAAACTTCAGAAAACACAAGATTCCGCTTGACGCGATTTTTCTTGACATCGACTACATGAAGGATTTCAGGGATTTTACAGTCGATGAGAAGAAGTTCAAGGATTTCGGGAAAACTGTCCGCGTCATGAAAGAAAGAAATGTTCATATTGTTCCGATTGTCGACGCAGGGATTCCTTCCGAGCCTGAAAAGGACGAAACCTGCAGGACCGGAATCGAGAAAGGTTTTTTCTGCAGAATGAAAGATTCGTCGTTTTTCAAGGCAGGAGTCTGGCCGGGACTTTCTGTTTTCCCGGATTTCCTTGATCCTGAAGCCGGAAAATGGTTTTCCTCAAATTTTGAAAGGCTCACGTCAAAAGGAATCGAAGGTTTCTGGATAGACATGAACGAGCCTGCGCTTTTCTACAGCGAGCAGGGAGTTTTTCATCTCATAAGCGAGTCGGAAAAGACTTTCAAGGAAATAGACAGGAATTTTTTCAGTTTATGGCATATAAAAGATGAAGTCCTTAAAGTCCAGAACAGGATGGAAGACTACAGAAGTTTTTACCACAAAGTTCCCAAAAGGGCGGCGGGCGGATTTTCAGAAAACTTCTCTGATGAGGACAAGCTAAAAAACACTGAAGATTTTTCGTATGTCCGCCACGATCTTGTCCACAATCTTTACGGATTCAGAATGACAAAGTGCGTTTCTGAATTCTTAAGCGAAAAGCTCGGGAAAAACAGCTTTCTTCTTTTCAGCCGCGCAAGCTTCACTGGTTCCCACAGATTTGCAGGAATCTGGACAGGCGACAACTGTTCCTGGTGGAGCCATCTTGAGCTTTTCATAAAGCAGCTTCCGTCGCTCAATATGCTCGGGTTCATTTATTCAGGATGCGACCTGGGCGGATTCGGCGGAAATGTCTCTCGCGAGCTTCTCCTGCGTTTTCTGGGCATCGGAGTTTTCACGCCCCTTATGCGGAATCATTCCGCGCTCGGGACACGCGGGCAGGAGTTTTATAAATTTGAAAATCCTGAGGATTTCGCGGATCTTGTTTCATTCAGATACAGGATTATTCCTTATCTTTACGCCGAGGCTGAAAAATGCGCGGAAGAAGGAAAAATGCTTTTCCGTCCGCTTTCGTTTGACTATGAGAACGATGATGTCGCGCTCAGGATAGAAGACCAGCTTATGCTTTGCGATGACCTGATGATTGCGCCTGTCTACAAGCCTAATGCTTCCGGAAGGTTTGTCTACATTCCTGAGGAAATGACGATGTTCCGCTGCACAAAAGAAAAAGGGCTGAAAACAGGCGAGGGCGAAAAGACCAGTCTTTCACGCGGCTCTTATTATATTCAGTATGAAAAAGACGAGATTGTTTTCTTTATGAAAAAAGGACGCAGGATTCCTGTGTTCGCGCCGGCGGAAAACACTGCATCTTTGGACAGAAAGACAGTCGAGTTCTGGAAAGGCTGAAACAATCATTAACTGACAATTGTCCTTTTCACCCTGTACGAGACAGTTGTCATCACTTCGTAGGAAATTGTTCCTGTCATTCTTGCGATGTCGTCCGCATCGAAAAGCGCGCCCTTGTCCTTAGGCCCGAAGATAATCGCTTTGTCCCACGGCCTGACATTGTGCCGGTTTTTTCCTAAGTCAACCATGCACTGGTCCATGCAGATTTTTCCGACAACAGGATACGCCTTTCCGTTTATCGAAACCTCAAGGCCTGGAGAACAGCGCCTCAAAAGTCCGTCCGCATATCCGACAGGAAGGACAGCGATTTTTGTTTCCTCTTCCGCTTTCCAGGTTCTTCCGTAGCTTACAGATTCGCCTTTTCTCAATGTGCGTATGCTTGAGACCTTTGTCTCGAACTGCATTACAGGCTTCAGGTTCAGTTCGATTCCTTTTTCCTTAAGATAATCTTTTGTGATTTCGTCAGGATAATATCCGTAAAGGATTAGCCCGGGACGGATCATGTCAAGCTGCATTTCAGGAAAAGCGATTCCTGCCGCGCTTGCAGAGCAGGTGCATATTCCGGGATTTATTCCCTCGCTCCTAACCCGGCTGACCGCATTTTTGAAAAGCGAAAACTGTTTTTTTGTGTAAAGAATGTTTTCTTCGCTTGCGCTGTCTGAAACCGCAAAATGAGTTATGATTCCTTCAAGGGAAAGGTTTTTCCGGCTTGCGATTTCCTTTGCGATGATTCCTGCCTCTTCAGGAAAGCAGCCGATTCTTCCCATTCCTGTGTCGACCGCAAGAAAGCAAGGAGAAATTTTTCCGAGTTTTCCGGCTTTCTCGTCAAGTTTTTCAATGCAGCTTTTCTCGAAGACAAGGGGAGTTATATTGTTTTCAATGATTTCCTCAAAATCAGAATAGTCCGCAGGGCTTAAAAGAAGGATCTTCGTCCTGATTCCGTTTTCCCGAAGCTCGCGGCCTTCTTCGCTTGTCGCAACCGCAAGGTATTCCGCCCCGAGACTTTCAAAAATCCTTGCGGAATTCAAAGCGTCGTTTCCGTATGCGTTAGCCTTTACCGCACAGCAAAGTCGGACTCCGGCTTTAAGGTTCTTTTTTATCTCATTCACATTGCTGATTAGGTTTTCTGAATAAATAACCGCTTTTGTGCATCTCATATTTTTATCGTCTTTGTCTCTTTTTCTGAATTTTTCCGGAAATGAAAGTTCCGTCTGCTTCAGGTCTCAGGAATTTCCGGAATTTCCTTTTATGATTTCTTTGATTTCTGAGACAAGGTAGAACGACCCTGCCACAAGTATTATATCGGATTTTCCGCGCAGTTTTTTTACTCTTTCCGCCGCTTTTTTCAGGTCCGGAATATTTTCCGCTTCAACCTTGGATTTTTCTGCGATTTCAAGAAGTTTTCTGCTGTCAGCGTCTCTTACTGTTTTTCCTTCTGTGAATATGATTTTTTTGAATACATTCCTGAAAAGCGGAATTATGTCTTCCGCGTCTTTTCCGCCTGCAAGCGAAAAAAGAAGAATGTAGTTTCGGTCCGGAAAAACTTCTTTCATGGTTCTGATTGTGTTCTCAACGCTTTTCACTGTGTGCGCTCCGTCCAAAACAATGATTTCCCGTTTTTGAAAACTCATTTTTCCAGGACATTTTTTCCAGGAACGGAAGACTTCGAATCTTCCTGGCAGGAACGCTTTTGAAAGCCCTTTTTCAATCTGATTTGTTCTGGTTTCCGGAAACGCTTTTAGAACTGCCAGTGCCGCTGCCTCAGCGTTTTCCGCCTGGACTTTTCCAAGAAGGCTCATCTTTGTCTTTATTTCGCGGCCGGAAACCGAAAAACTTGCGCGCATTTTTCCGCTCTTGAGCCTGTATTCATCAAGACGCGAAAGCTCTTTTGCAGAAATCATTTCGGATTTTTTTTCTTCGCATTTTTTTATAAAAACCTTTTCCGCCTCGACGCAGCTCTGCCTTGCGACAACGCAAGGAACATTCTCTTTTATGATTCCGGCTTTTTCGCCCGCGATTTTTTCGATTGTGCCGCCAAGAAATTCTGTGTGCTCAAGTTCAATCGGCATAATCACGCTCACTAAAGGCTTTACAATGTTTGTCGCGTCAAGTCTTCCTCCAAGTCCGGCTTCGTAAACCGCAAAATCGCATCCGGCTTCCTCAAAGCAGAGAAAAGCGAAAACCGTGACAAGCTCAAACCATGTGAGCGGACGATTTCCTGGAAAATCAGAAAGCGGAACTGAGTTTACAAGATTTACAAGCCTGTCCGCGGATTTCTCGTAGATTTCGTCAGGAAAAAAGCCTTTTGGAGTCGAGATTCTTTCCCTGAAATCAGAAATGTGCGGAGAAGTGTAGATTCCGCATTTTTTCCCTTTTTCTTCAAGGATGTTTGCAATCATCGCGGACGCGCTTCCTTTCCCTTTCGAGCCTGCGATGTGAATGCAGGGAATTTTATCCTGAGGATTTCCGAGTTTTTCAGAGAGATATTTTACAGAATCCAGCCAGAAAATGTTTTTCGTCTGGGTTTTCTCAAAGTTCAGGTAGCTGTCAAGCCAAGAAAGAAAATCGCTTAAAGTCATGGAAATGAGTTTACCGTTTTTTGAGCGGCGTGTTAAATGCGGATTTTATCGCCTGTTTTTTCATGCCGAAGCACTGATAAAAATCCAGTCAAAGTAGAATAAATGATTTCTTTTTGGTAATGTAAAACTGAAAAAAAATTGAGCGCAGCGAGGAAAAAATGGAAGAAACAATCACAAGCGCGACTTACGAAGCCGCCTTGAAGACAAGCAGACATATTGAAGAAGACATTGTAAAAAATCCGGCTAAATACAGAGTCCTTACCGGCGACAGGCCGACAGGCCGGCTTCACATCGGGCATTATTTCGGCTCTCTTCAAAACAGGGTCCGCCTTTCAAAGCTCGGCGTTCCGACAATGATTCTGATTGCGGACTATCAGGTTCTGACTGACCACGACGCTTATCAGGAAATAAGCCAAAACACAAAACAGCTTGTAATCGACTATCTTGCCGCAGGAATTGAGCCAGGCGAGAATGTGATAATCTATCCGCATTCCTATATTCCGGAAGCGAACCAGCTTATGATTCCGTTTTTGACTTTGGTTTCAAACGCGGAGCTCAGCCGGAATCCGACTGTGAAAGAAGAGATCCAGGCTGCAGGACTTACAAATGTGAACGCCGGAATGTATACTTATCCGGTCCATCAGGCGGTTGATATTCTTTTCTGCAAAGGAAACGTTGTTCCCGCAGGAAAAGACCAGCTTCCTCATGTTGAAATGGCGCGGACAATCGCAAACCGATTCAACAAAAAGTTCTGCGCGGACCGCGGGCCGATTTTTCCTCTTCCTCAGGTTCTGCTTTCAAAAACTCCAAGCATTATGGGCCTGGACGGAAATCAGAAAATGTCAAAAAGCCGCGGAAACGCTATCATGCTTTCTGCGACAGAAGACGAAACAGCGCGCCTCATTAAAAAGGCTAAAACCGACGGAGAGCGGCTTATAACTTACGAGCCTGAAAAACGTCCTGAAGTCGCGAACCTTCTGCAGCTTGTTTCGCTCTGCACAAAAGAAGAGCCGGAAGTGATTGCCGGCCGGATTGGCGAAGGCGGAGGAGGCGCGTTGAAAAATGAGCTTACTGTCGCCTTGAACGAAACTCTCCGTCCTTTGCGTGAAAAACGCGCGGAGCTTGAAAAAGAGCCTGAATATATCAGAAGCGTCCTTTTGGACGGAGCAAGGCGCGCGAGAGAAATCGCTTCAAAAACTCTTGAAGAGGTAAGGAACGCCATGAATATGGCGATTTGATTTTGAATCTATTTTTAGATGAGGTGAGATATGAAGAAAAATCTAGGACAAAAGACTGCTGTCTATCCGATGCCTGTTTTCATCATCGGGACTTACGATGAGAACGGAAACGCTGACGCGATGAACGCGGCATGGGGAGGAATCGCTGACACAAACCAGATTAATATCTGTCTGAGCGCAGACCACAAGACTGTGAAGAATCTGAAAAAAACAAAAGCCTTTACAGTCCACATGGCGGATTCTGCCCACGTCGCCGAATGTGACTATCTTGGAATCGCAAGCGGAAACAAAGTCCAGGGCAAGCTTGAGAACTGCGGATTTCATTATTCAAAAAGCGAGTTTGTGAACGCTCCTGTGATAGACGAGCTTCCTATGGTTCTTGAATGCGAGCTTGTAAGCTACGACGAGAAAACCTGCCGTCTTCTTGGAGATATAAAGAATGTCGCGGTTGACGAGAACGCGCTTTCTTCTGACGGAAAAGTCGATGTGAAAAAACTTTCTCCGATAACTTACGACGGCTTCGGCCATGAATATTTTGTTCTGGGCGAATCGGTCGGAAAAGCCTTTTCTGACGGAAAAAAGTTCATGAAAAAATAAAAAATGGCGTGTGCATCTTTTTATTAAAAAAAATAAATTTCAGGCATTCGTGCCATAAAAAAACTCCGGCAGCAGTCAAAGCCGGAGTTTTTTGTTCAGCACATTTTGTCCTGTTTCTTACTTCTCGTAGCCTGCGCTGTTTGAGACCGCCTCAAGATTCGCTTTTCTCAAAAGCCTTACAGTTCCTGAAGGACCTGAGACAATCACAAAGTCGTCAGTGATTGTCATCGGCGTGTTCGGGTTCACGCTTGCGTTTGACCTTAAAAGAAGATTCAGGTCAGCGTCGTATTTCGCGACTGTCCAGTTCTGTCCGTCCTGGATAACGCAGTAGAACTGTCCGTTGTCCTGGACCAGGACAGAATCTTCGGCTACGGTCTCATCTGATTCCTTTGTGATTTCCATTGTGTCAGGGGAAAGAAGGACAAGCTTCACAGTTCCGTTCCTTGAGTTTTCGCCTGCAACCGCGATGAAGTTTCCGCCTGCCTGGAACATTGTCCTGTTCCTGATATGCGTGACAGGCGACGACTGGATTATGTCTCCGTTCTCTGTGTTCACTTTGACAAGACCTGAAAGAAGAGAGGACTCGTCTGTAAGCCTTATAGCGTAGGCGGAAGGAGCCCGGGAATTTTCAACTTCCCGTCTGATCACTTCCTGCTGGTCAGCTGCGATTGTCCTTCTTTCTGTCTGAGCCTCGTCGTTTTTTCTGTCCGCGATCTGCTGCTGTTCAGAGGCGGTCTGCTCTGCCTCGCGGACGGCTTCTTCCTGCTGTTCTTCAGCCTGTTTCTGCTCCTCGTATGCTTCACGCGCGCTTTCGGCTTCTCTCTGCGCCTCCTCGTCTTCAGGATTCTCGTCCGCTATTCTCCGCGCCTCTTCTGCTTCCTGTCTTGCATCCTCAGTCTTTCTCTGCTCTTCGGAAAGCTGCTGCCTTTCCTGGGTCGCCTGTCTCTGAGCCTCCTGCGCCTTTTCAGTCGCTTCTTCGGCCTCTCGTTCTTTTATGTCGACCATGTTTTTCCGCTCTTCGATGTTCTTGTCGTCATCTTCCTGCATCCTTGAGACGACTTCTGAGTCTGTTATGACTGTCGTGTCGATTGTGCTCAATCCTCCGTTCACATCGTAAAGAGGAATCACAATCTGCGAAGAGCCGGGCCAGTCGCGGTAGTTCACGGAAAGTCCGCACATTTCAGAAAGATTGTCCGTGACGATTTTCTTGTATCTGTTCTGGAACTCAGGAAGGTTTCCGCGGTAGACAGCGTTGTATACTGTTATGAACACAGCGATTGTTCCTGCGTCCTGCTCCGTGTAGCCGTAAGCCGATGAAAGGTAAGAGGCGATTATGCGCCTTAAATTGTCTATGTGGTCGACTGTCGCGTCCTGTCCGATAAGGATTATGTCCGCGTCAAGCTTTCCCTGCTCGTCTGGGTCGACCGCGTGTATGACAGAATACTTTGAATTTCCTGTCCTCGCGCTTGAATCCCTGTTCTGCGCTACAGTCTCTCCCAGATCTGAGCCGATTTTCCTTATGCTCGCAAGTGAGTCAATGACTGAATGCGGTCCTGTGTAGTTTATGAACACGATTGTCTCGTTTCCTGCTGACCTCAGCTCTTCCTCGTTCACCTCAAGAGCGGAAACAGACAAAGGGTAAACGGCTGCGGCAAGCAGAGCGAAAATAACCAGGCGGTTGTTTTTTTTCATTGGAATCCTCCAGTTTATGGCGATATTTTTGCAATAACAAAATCATTATACACCAATTTTTTTATAATTCTACTTTTTTTTGATTGCATTTATCCTACATTTTGCTCTGCTCAAGCATTGCGGTCTTTGAAAGATTGTCACGCGCTTTTTCCCTGACTTCGGACGGATACTGAGGATAAAGAAAAGTTTTCTGGATTTCCATTCCGTAAGAATAAAGGGCAGGGCGCCCCATGAATCTGCATATTTCAAATACAGAATCGCTCAGCGAAACCAGAAGCCTTGAGTTTCTTGCGGGAATGGATTTTATCTTTGAGCTCAAGGCGTCAAGCATCAGGTTTTCCGGATCGTAAGCGCATATTCCCGCTGCCTGAATCAAGGCGTTCAGGACAGTCTCGTTGTTCTCCGCTTTTATGAGCCTTGCGACAAGGCGCGGACAGTCGTCTGTTCCAAGATATGGAAGAAGGCTGAAAGTTCCGACAAGCCTTTTCTCGTCCGTGAAAAAACCGTTCTGCTCGCTGTAACGCCTAAGAGATGCTTCTGTGCTTTTCGCCTTGAGATATTCTTCCGAAAAAGAGAAAATCCTTGCGGCAAGGCTTTTCTCAAGGTTTCCGTATCCGCCTGAGACAAGAAGTTTTTTTGTCTCTTCTGAATAAATGTCTTCTGGAAAAAACAGGCTGAAATTCATGGGGCTGGAGGAATTCAGAAAATCCGTGGAAGAAGAGTTTGTCCCCTGGCTGAAAAAGTCCCTGTACGGATAAGAAGCCTTTTTTCCGCTCTTTGTGTTTTTCTTTCTCACATTCATTGTTGTCCGGAACGCGTTCAGTGTCCACGAATTTCCTGCCATGACAAGATGGTTCTCGTCTGTGTAGAACAGATAGTTCCAGCCGTTTGCGCCTTCTTTTCCAGGAAGCCTCGCCTCGTAAAGATGCTTTCCGTCAAGGGTCACGATGAGCGCGTTTTTATCGTCGCTTAAAAAAATCGCATCTGCTCCCGAGACTTTTGAAACGCAGGTAAGCCTTGAAAAACTTATTTCGGGAATATGGAAAATGTTATGAATTTTTCCTGTCGCGCTTTCAAAGAAAATTATCTTCACTTTTCCGCTTGTGTTTTCCATAAGAGCGGAAGAAAGATTTCCGTCCAGAGGGGCGAGCGTGATTCCTTTTGAAGGCAAAGCCCCGCTGAAAGCGGAATCTTCCGAAGGAACAGCCCATTCTGTCTGCGTCTTGTCCTTTCCTCCTGCCGAGACAAGCCCGATTCCGCCTGAAAGGAAACTCAAGACAATTCCGCGGTCTGAAGAATACGCGTCTGAAACAAGGGAAGTGAATGTTATTGTCTCAAGAAGCTCTCCGAAAGGCGTGAAACGGATTCCCGCTGTCCTTTTTTCCTGAGGCTTTTCAAGGAATGCTACCAGAGTTCCGTCGTCAAGAGTCTGGATTTTTATTTTTTTCAGCTCTGGCGTCCTGATTCTCCATTTTTCGGTTCCGTTCACTCCAAGGCAGGCGATATTGTTTTTCCCCTGGATAAAGATTCTTCCGTCCTTTCCGATTGCCGCTTTTTCTGTGACTGTGAAACCGATGTTTTTTGTCCATAAAAGATTTCCGCTCGGATTTATGAGGCTCACGTTCGACTTGTCAGACACAAGAATGATGAAATCCTTTTCAAGGACAGATATGAATCCCGGGTTTCTGCTTTTTGTCCTTGCGTTCCAGAGCTCTTTTCCGTTTTCTGAAAATCCGTTCAAAGTCCTTCCGTCGGTAAGGACCGAAAATCCGTAGCTTGTGTTCTCAGGCTTTAAAACCGCTTTTCCGTTCATGACGCTTGTCCAGCTTGCGTTCTCATGGGAAAGAGAAATGCTTTCCGCGTGAATGAAAAGGGCTTTGAAAATCAGCGCGGAAGAAATCAGAATCTTCCTGAAAGTTTTTCCAATATTTTTCATATCTTTTTCGTCTTTTCAATTTTCCCTGCAAGGATTATGAAATCAGTCCTTTTCAAGGTTCACAAGAGTCTCGATGTGGCTTGTGTTCGGGTAAAAATCCAGAAGAAAAGCCTTTTTGATTCTGTAGCCGTTTTTAAGAAGCATGGAAATGTCACGCGCCTGGGTCGAAGGATTGCATGAGACATAACGGATCTCAGGAATTTTCGAGGCGCAGAAATAATCAAGGACTTCCTTTTCCATTCCGCTTCTCGGAGGGTCAACCACTGCGGCGTCAAAACGCTCTGAAGGATTTGTCTGGACCCATTTCGCTCCGCCAAGACCGAACGAGATGTGGTTCTTTCCTGCAAGGTTTTTCTCCGCGTATACAAGGGAATCCCTGTTGTGCTCTACAAGAGCGAGTTTTTCAAAACGTTCTGCCAGAAATACAGAGAAAGTTCCGCATCCTGAATACATATCAAGGCAAGTCTCTCCTGAAAGTCCTCCGCAGATTTCTGCGATTGATTTTTCAAGGACATTTATGTTCGACTGGAAAAATCCGCGCGCGTCAAAGCTTATCTCTTTTCCGGCGATAGAAATGTTCGCCTCGTTCTCTTCGGAAAACACAGTTCCCCTGTAGATTTTCCGCGGCTGCTTTATGTTCCTGTTTTTCTTTTTCAGCTCCGCATTGACTGAAGAAAGCCTTTCGGAATCTTTTTTCTCTTCATCTTTTGAAACGATTATCTTTTCTTTAAGGTTTTTGTGCGCGAAAATCTGGCATCTTCCTTTCGGCCTTTTTTCAAAAGGATTTTCCTTGAGCCATTCGTTTATCATTCCGTCCGCCACAGGACAGTTTTCCACAGGAACAACCGTGTTTGTTTTCCTTTCTGAAAAACCGCCGTCATTGAGCTGAATCCGTGAACGGTAGCCTAGGCTTTCAGCGCTTATTGTCTGGATTTCAGGAAGAACAACACTGTTCGACTTGAAAAGCTCTTTCATAATCTGTTTCCTGAGCGTTTTCTGGTGTTCCGGGTCTATATGCATCATGTCGCAGCCTCCGCATTTTCCGTAAAGAGGACAGACAGGTTTTACCCTGTAAGGCGAAGGCTCTGTTATTTTTACGATTTCAGCCTCGTCAAAATCCCTGTGTTCCCTGGTGATTTTGATTTCGAGAGTCTCGCCCGGAACAGAATAGGGGACAAAAACAGTTTTTCCTTGAATTTTTCCTATACATTTTCCACCAAAAACGAAATTATCTGTTATAATGTTTTTTGACTTCATAGTTGCAATATTAATGAAAATACATTTTTTAGTGGAGTATGAACCGATGCAGACAAAAAATTTTTACCAGACAATGAAAGACGGAACGGAAATTTATGTGAACCGCTGGCTTCCTGATCCGGAGACAGACATAAAGGCGGTCATAGTTCTTTCCCACGGAATGCTGGAGCATTCCCTCCGATATGACAGGGTTGGCTCTGAGCTCGCCGAAAAAGGATATGTTTTTTCCGCGCATGACCACCGCGGGCACGGACGGACCGCCTACAACGCGGAGCAGAAAGGAACTGGCGAGTTCAAGGTTCTTGCGAAAAAAGACGGATTCAACAAAGTCGAGAGCGACCTTGAGGAGATGGTTGAAAAAGCCCGGGAAGATTTTCCGGGAAAAAAGATTATTCTTCTGGGACATTCGTTCGGCTCTTTTGTTTCCCAGGCTTACATCGAAAGGAACAGGGGAAAAATCGACGGCTGCGTTCTCTGCGGCTCTGCAGGGCCTAGAAACGCCGCTGTATCGGCAGGGCTTTTCATTTCAGCCTTGATGCTTCCTTTCCATGACTACAACACAGAGTCAGAGTTTCTTCAGAAACTTGCGTACAGCGGCTATTTCAAGCGGATTCCTGAAAAGAAAAACGGATTTGAATGGATTTCAAAAAGCGAGATGAACCAGGAGATGTATATGAACGATTCCTGGTGCGGCGGAACCGCGTCGTTCGAGTTTTTCAGGGATATGTTCAAAGGCCTTAAAGATATACACAAGCCGAAGAACATGAAAAAGATTCCTGCGGATCTGCCGATTTTCCTCATCGCAGGCGGAGATGACCCTGTCGGAGGCTACGGAAAGACACTTGAAAATCTTGTTTCTATCTACAAAAAGAACGGCGTGAAAGAAGTCGCCCTGAAGATTTATGAAGGCTACAGGCACGAGATTCTGAACGAAGAGATTTCAGACAAAGTGATTGACGATGTGCTTTCGTTTATCGAAAAAGAAGTGCTTTAGTTTTAAAGACCGAGAAAGAAGAGCAGGGCTAAAAATGCCCTGCTTTTTTGTCGCTTTTTCCAGGGGCGTTTTCGAGCTTCACTAGTTGAAAATAATTATAAAACACGCACCACAAGTGATAGTCCAGCGGTGTCCTTTCTGTAGTAGTTGCTTAAGTAGCCATTGGAATAATAGACATACCACGTGCAGGTAGTGCTGTAGGAAGTTTGACTTGAAGTCAAGAAATATAAATCCCCTGTACTTGTACTTGTGCGAAGAGAGCTTTGCGCATAAGTTGAGTCAAGATTGTTAATCACAGAAAGCGTTTCATTTATCGTATCTCTGTTTCTGTAAACATAGCAAAGTTCAGCAAGGCTCGGCAAATACCAGCCTTCTGTCGCGCTTCCAAGCACGCTTGCGTAAGTTTCGCCGTAAGAGTTTGCCCAGTTGAACGCTGGATAATTTGCCGCCGCGTCTTTGCTTCCTTCAGGGGCAGCTTTGCAGATTGCGCTCCAGTTGTCGCTTCCGTCAGTGTCGCCGGAGAATGTTGCAGTTTCTATCGCGTCGCTCATAGTTTTACTTGATGTGCATATAATATCCGTAAAATTTGTATTGTATCCAGTTGTACCGAATGGAGCCCATTGTAATTTTGTGCCAGAAGTATGCAGACCGACAGCAAGAGGCGCGCCGTTTTCATTGAAGGATGCTACAACCGCAACCGGCGGGTTTGAAGTATCAATCGCCGTGTAATCTGCTCCTTTAACCAGCGTTCCATCAGCAAGCACAATCTGTCCTGCTATGTACGCGCTGTAGTCTTTCACCGTGAACGTGCCTTCTATAGATTCATTGTGTTCAAAAGCAAGTCCGACCGATTAAGTTCATCCGCAAACTGTTTGATTTCTTTTTCGCTTTTGAAATAATTTTCTGGATTTGCTTTTTTCGGATTTTGTTCCGATTCAGATTTTTCCGCAAGTTCTTTTCTAAAAGTATCAAGAGCCGCTACATCGTCTTTTTTGATAAAATTCACTTCGTTTGTTATGACCGCATTTTCCTTGCCGCATTTTAAGAGAATCTTTTCAGCTTCCTCTTTGCTTATATTCGCGGGAACTTCAGCGTAAAAATCTTCGACGAAATTTTTGGCAAAAACAAAATCGGGATTGCTTGCGATGCAGACAAAATGTGCGCATTCTTCTTTTGAGAACGGAAGATTTTCGTCGCTATAATTGTAAAGCACTGCGGAATGGCGGCACAAAATTTTGTACGCTTTCAAATCCTTGCACAGAACAATCGCATAGTTCGAGCCGAGTTTTATTTTTTGCCCGAGAATCGGCTTGACGTTGTTTTTTAGGCAAAGCTTGTAGAATTGAAGCGCGCCGTCCAATTTAAAGTCGGTCAGCGCGAGTGCCGTCATATTTTGCCTCGTGGCTTTTTCCACAATGGACGAAATTTTTGCGATGCTTTCTCCAATCGAACAGCAGTTTGAATACTCCGACAGAACGTGCAGCGGAACATAGCCGATTTTTTCTAGTTTGCTTGAATTGTCTGGATTTTCTGAAAGATTGTTTTTCATTTTTGAGTCTCCTTGCATATTGATTATAAGCAAGGAGACTCGCAGGTAATGAGAGAGGGGGAAAATTTAGTTTAGTTTTTTGATTTTACTGGAATAATTTCAATATTCTCCCAATCAAATTTATAAACGTCGTCATTTTTCAAATCGTTGAACATATCGCCAAGTTCATCTGAATTTTTTGCGGAATAATTTTTCTGAACTTCATCATCAATTGTTATTTGAACTTTTACGATATAAAACTTGATTTTATTTGTAAATTTAAGTTCTTTGCTCCACGTTTTAAGACTTTCAACAAATTTTTCCATTTCGCTTTCATTGGAATCATCATAAAAAATTTGATAAATCAAAACCGGTGTCCTCATTTTGTTTTCATTTTTGAAACATGCGGAAGCTGTTCTGTGCAGAAATTGATAAGGAATATCTTCTAGAACTTTTTCGGCAGATGTTGCACCTGCATTTTTATATAGTTGAACCAGTTTTCCTTTATAGCGTTTTTATGATCTGCATTCTCCTTGTTCCATTCTGAAATAAGTTCATAATTGCTTTTTGAATATTCTGTGTATTTTGCTTCTATTGCGATTTTATAAGAATCGTTTATCAGCATCAAATCTGTCATTGAACTTCTTGAATGTGGAAGCCTTTTTCCTTTTTCATCTAAACAGTCAGTTGGATATTCAAAATATTTTTTTGAATCAGCTAAATCAAAACCAGTTTTGTTCTTGAATTGTTCAAAAAAAGTATTCAATTCTTTGCTCGGTTTCCAAAATCCTGCAAGCGGAATCGACGATGTTTTAAATGAGTTGATTTTTGTGTGCGACAAAGAATCCAATGCCTGATTAAAATTTCCGTCGGGATTTCCAAAAAAATAATTTTTATCGTTCATATCTTCCTCCAAAAATATTTTATATCTTTTCCGCAATTTCTGCCATTTTTCGCGCGTTGTCTTTCCAGTCGTCCACAAGTCGTTTGGGAGCAAGTGGAACGACGAACTTGCCTTTTTCTAAAACCCAATGCAAAACCGGATAATACTGGTTGCTCTTAAAAGTCATAATTGTTGATCCGTCGCTAAAATCCTCGAATGTTTGTCCGTCCGCCCAGTTGTATGTTTTCGCATACTCGCTAATCCACTTAGCCGTGATTTTGATTTTAAAAAGATATGTTTCGCTTCCGATGAATTTGCCGAAGTTTCCAATCGCGTGATTCTCGTAGGAAAAATCTTTCGGTAGCTCGAATGTTTCGCGGCAAACTTCAAGATTTTTTATCTCCGTCAGATTGAACATCTTTAAGCCTTCGTAGTTTTCGTTTGTTTCGTAGCCGAAAAGCGTCCACATTCCCTGGTAAAAAATAAGCTGATACGGTTTCATCGAGATTCTGTAAGTTGCACCGTCTTTTTCGTAGTCGAACTTTATGTAGCGGTTTTCGCCGAGCGCGTTTTCGAGCTTTGAAAATGTTTCGTCCGTAATCTGAACAGAATTCATTCCCAAAAACAGAACTCTGCCGGAAAGTTTTTTTGCGTTCAATTTTTCGTTCTGCTCGATGTTCTGCGAAAGCGACGCGAACACTTCAATCGCCTGCGAATAAATCGGAGTTCCTTTTATCAGGTGCAAAAGATTCGACATAAGCTCGGCGACGACAATTTGTTTTTCAGTTGTGAGCAAAGCGGGAATGCGGAACGTTGGATTTGTATAATGATAGCCTTTTTTATCGCGGTCATATTTTAGATATTCGTCCGCGCCGAAGTCGTAGCGGAGCGCGTCCAAGTCACGGTGAACGGTCGCTTCGGAAATTTCGAACTCGCGCATAAAATCTTGAACGCCGGGAAAAGTTCCGCTTGCAATCATTTTGTCGTACTGAACAATTCTTCTGAACGTCGCAAGGCTTTCTCGTGAATGTGGTTTTTTCATAAATCCTCAAAGTTTTTTTTGCGGTCCGGCTTCGCAGGTGCTACCAGCGCTATCGCATTTTCAGTTGCAGTTGGAAAGATGTTTGCCGTTCCAACCGCAAGAAAATCCGTGAACTTTAGAATGTTCGTCTGGAGTTAATAAAATAAGATTTTTTTGACGATTGTCATATCCGTTCTTGTTTATATGATGAACGTGATAACCATCATTTTCGTTTTTTCCTAGAAAAGCATAGGCGACAAGTGTGTAAACGTAAACAGAATGATCAACATTAAATTTCTTTGCAGAATCAAGAACTAATAGCCTTTATTATCTTCATTTTGATTCTCTTGCTTAAGAAGTTCAAATTTATTTTCTTTTTCGTTTCACCATTTTATTCTCCCCTCGTTACTGACAAAATATTTTCCATAACCTTTTTGTGAAAGTCGCACCCAAATTTTATTAAGTAGATTTTCAGCATTGCTGTTGTATCTGTCTTCATTTTCTTTTTTTGTTTTTTCATACTCATCATTGCATTTCTTCAATTCATCTTTATTCGGGCATTTTTCTTTTAATTGTGCAAGAGTATAAATTTCTCCGCCGAATCCTAAAACTTCTTTTTCAAGTCCTTCATTCAATTTGTTTTCGCTCATTTTCTTTTCTTCGCTTTGCTATTCATTATACAACTCTTCGCTCTCAAATAATGAGAGCGGAAAAATTTTTGCGAATTTTTTCTCTAATTACGAATTTATTAAATCAATCAGCTGATTGTAAAGTTTTTCGCTGATATGTCGTCCATTATCTTTGAGGATATCAATGGAATTTTCAATCTCATTTTTTGTAAGCAGATTGTTTTTATATGCGCTCATAAGAATTCCGATTGTTCCCATAATTCTAATTCCCATTCGCGCTGCAACTTCTCGCCCGCGAAGTTCGTCCATTAAAAGCAAACTTTCTTTTTCATTGTCGGAAACATAAATCGCTTCGCTTTCGCCTAAATCAAGTCCTGTTGAACGTCGCAAAAGAGCAACGTAATTTTCATCAATTTTATCCACAATTTTTATGAATGCGCTTTTTTGCACGCTTTCTGCTTCATTTTTATAGAGCGGATTATCGGTAAGCTCAGAAAAGACACCTTTGGGAATAACAACTTCTCCAAAAAGCTTTTCAAGCAAATTCAATTTATTGATTTTTAAAAGAGAAATAATTGGTGTTGTGTCTGAAACAACAATCATGCAAATTCCTTTTTCAAATTTTCAAAAGTCTGCATATCTTTTTCTACTTCGCTTATGTCCATATCAAAATAAGGAAATCCCATCTTGTCGTACAAATCGATTAAGTCAAGCTTTTTGATTCCCAAAATCTCTGCCGCTCTTCCGTGTGAAATAATATTGTTATGAATATATGGATATAAAAGCAAAGCATTGCGTTGCGACTCTTCGTCAGAATCAAATGAATATGAATCAGAAAAATATATCTGCATTTCTTTTGGCACAGTTACTTCAATTTTTGCGTATTCCATTTTCTTTCTCCATCTAACAATTTCCGTTACAATAAGTATATCACATTTTTCTACAATGTTGAAAATAGAATTTTTGCCGTTCGCGCTATAACCCAAATGTAATCTGACTAAATCAAAGTTCTATTTTAAACAATTTTCATCTCGTTTTATGATAAAGCCAAAAGTCGGAAAGCGTTAGGCAAGATTCCGATTTGAAAGACAATCTGCACAAGTGAGTATTAAAACTCAAAAGCTGCAAAAAATGCTTTTTTGGTGATTGCTTCGCTGTCGCTCGTGCGCAAGCGACATTCGTCCGCGCCGCAATTGATAATAATCAGATAAACCACTAGAATTACGGCATTGTGCTGATCAGATACGGAAAAGACAAAGACGGCAAACCTGTCAAGAAAGCCGTCATTTACACACAGAGCGAACATAATATTCCAAAAGACAAAATCGATTTCAACGCCATCATGATTATAAACCGGCTGAAAGACGCCGGATTCCATTCGTATATCGTAGGCGGAGCAGTCCGCGACCTTATAACAGGAAACATCCCTAAAGATTTTGACATCGTGACAGACGCGACCCCTTCAAGGATAAAAAGGCTTTTCAAGAATTCCAGAATAATCGGAAGAAGGTTCAGGATTGTCCATGTTGTGTTCGGCTCGAAAATTTTTGAAGTCAGCACATTCAGAAGCAACGCGGAAGGTTCTGTCGGAAACGAGTTCGGGCCGATGGACGAGGATGTCCTCCGCCGTGACTTCACTTTGAACGCGCTTTACTACGACCCTGTCCAGGAGCAGGTAATAGATTATGTGGGCGGAATGAGAGACATAAAAAAGCAGGTTCTTCGTCCTGTGATTCCTCTTGACCGCATTTTTGTGGAAGACCCTGTGAGAATGCTCCGCGCGATAAAATATTCAGCGAAAATCGGAGCGAAGATGCCGCATTCTCTGAGGCGAAAAATCAGGCACAGCGCGAATCTGCTTTCTACAGTTTCGTCCTCAAGGCTAACAGAAGAGCTTCTTAAAATCATAAACAGCGGCGAGGCAAGGGGAATCATAGAAGAGGCTCTGGACACTGACCTTTACATGGCTTTGCAGCCTGCGGCGACCGCGATGATGTACGCGGACAAGAAATTCGAGACAGACTACATGAAAAGCATAGGCGAGCTTGACGAGTTTGTCCTGAAGGAAAGCGACGCGCGGCTCGGAAAAAAACTTGTATTCATAATCCGCGATTTTATCTACACGCTTACAGACTGGAGCAAAGAGCTTGAGGAAAAATCCGCCCAGGGCGAGCTTTATTCAATGACATGGACAGAATGCCGTAATTTTGTGCTTCCGATGAATCCTCAGCGCACAGAACTTGAGTATGCGATAAAATATGTCCTTTCTGAAATAGGACTGAAATTCAGGAAAAAGAAAGGCTCTTCCAAGAAGCGTTCCGCGTTCTGACTTTATTTTTTTTCAGGCAGAGGCTTTTCGTCAACGTATTCAGTTCCTGTGATTTTGTCTATCACAATGCTGACTTCCTCGATCAGGATTCCTGTGTACGACTCGATTTTGTCGATTATGTACTGCTGCATCTTGTGGATTTTTCCTGTCAGCTGAGTTCCGAACGGAACATCGATTATTATCGAGATTTTGTATCCGCGGCTGTCGGTTTTTATAGTCATCTTTTTCACACGGACTGCCGGATCTGTTTCGTACACGCAGTGCATGACCATCTGGATCAGGGCCGCTTCTGAAATTTCAATCCTTCCTTTCTTTGAGAATTCCGGCTGCACAATCGATTTCTCAAAGACTTTTCCTGTGTTCATGTCTTTTTTGCTGAAAAGCCTGTTCCGCCTGAAGAACACTTTTATTGTGTTCGAGAAAATCTGCGAATAGCTTTGCTTCACTTCAATCGACGGAACTGGAATCACGTGCTTTCCTTCGACCTGCCTTGACTTTATAGCTTTCTCGATTTCTTCCCTTGTCGCTATCTCCTCAATATGGATTATTTTCTGAGGCTGAGGAAGCTGAAGCCTTGTCGCGATTTTGTTCGCCATCTTCTCGGAAGTTCCAAGAATCATGATTTTTTTTATATGGGCTTTCTTCAGTGCCCGCGCGATTTCGTCCCTGTGGTCCTTGTCGTCAAAAAGAGCGACGCGGACCGCGCCCATATAGGTTTTCTCCCTTTTCGCGCTGTGTCCTGCGAGAATCTTGTCGTTCTGTATCAGAAGCCCGTCGTCGATTATAGAGTCGATTCCGTATTTTTCGGCAAGAAGCTTTGAACGGAAGCTTTTTCCGGTTCCGCTCGGGCCGACAAAAGCGTAGACTGTCACAGGCTTTAATCCTTGGAAAATGTCATTGATGAAACTGAACATAACGGAAATTATAAACGCATATTTTCCGTTCCGCAATTATTAGTTTTTAAAAACTCAAGAAAGTCTTCTCCCAAAGGACATTCGATTTTTTCAGGAAGAGACATTCTGTTTCCGGGAAAAGAAAGAGTGAACGCGTGGAGAAAAAACTCTCTTTTCCACGCTGATTCTGCGATTTTTTTTCCGCCGTACGCGCTGTCTCCCAAAAGCGGAAAACCGTGGAATGCGCTCTGCGCCCGTATCTGGTGGGTTCTTCCTGTCTTTATTGTGAATTTCACAAGCGTGAAAAAAGTTCCGCCTGTTTTTCCGAAGGAAAGAGGAAAAACTTCTGTGATAGCCTCTTTGTATTCCTCTGATTTTTTTTCAGAAGAGATTCTTACTTTCCTGAAAGCCTGGCTTCTTTTTTCATGAAGAGAATTATGTTTTTTTTCTTTTTTATGTTCTGGCTTATGCCCAGCCTGGGTTTTCACTTTGTTTTTCGGGCCGATGAAATCTTTCCAGGCTTGAGGCGAGCAAAGTTTTCCCTGGACGACCGCGATGTATTCTTTTCTGATTGAATGATTTTTCAGGTTTTCGGAAAACCACTTCGCGCCCTGAAGACTCCAGGAGAATGCTAAAAGCCCTGTCGTCCTTTCGTCAAGCCTGTGGAGAGGACCTGGCGAAAACGAAAGCGAGGATGTCTCCGCTGTCTTTCTGTAGAAATCCTTCACCGCCTTGTCAAGAGAATTTTCTTTTCCGTGTACTGTGATTCCGTAAGGCTTTTCTATGAACAAAAGGTTCTGGTTCTGGAATACGATTTTCAGGTTCGTGTTTTCCAGGCTTTCTCTTTTTTCTCCTGTTTCGCTTGTGTCGCTTGAGTTTCCTGTTTTTTCTCTGGCTTGAGAAGTTTTTTTTTCAGGCGGTTCTTTTTCTGTCTCCGATTTTTCAGGACATTGTGGGTTCAGAAGAAAATCCGCGGCCTGAATTTCATCTCCTGAACGGACTCTTTCGTCAGGCTTTGATTTTTTTCCGTTCAGTTTTATGAAACCTTTGCGGAGCGCCTTGTAAATCCTAGAAAGATTCGTTTCAGGGATGAATTTTCTTGCCACCCTGTCTAGCCTTCGCCCATCGTCGTCTTCTGCCGCATGAAAAGTCCTGAAATCCATGTAAAAATTATAAACAGTAAACATGAATTATGAAATACGGATTGTTGTAAATTGTCCGCACTGATGATAATATTAAACTTATGTTCAACGATTTCACTGAAGAGATAAGAGGTTTTATCACAAATCCGGTTCTGCTTGCGGCCTTGACAAGCTGGCTTTCCGCCCAGTTCATAAAGACTGTGATAAATGTGCTTTACGGAAGAGTGCACAGCATAGGAGAGCTTTTCGAGAACCTTTTCTGGAAAACCGGCGGACTTCCGTCGAGCCACACAGCGCTTGTGACTTCTGTTTCGACAACAATCGGATTCAGGAACGGATTTTCCTCAGACCTGTTTATGCTTGCCTTGGCTTTTCTTATGGTGACTGTGCGCGACGCTTTGGGCGTAAGAAGGTCAAGCGGAATCCAGGCGAAAAAAATCAATGAAATCGGAAAAAAACTGGGCGAAAAAGAAATCATGGAATACAAGCCGTTGAAGGAAGTGAACGGACACACTCCGATGGAAGTCGCTTTGGGCTGCGTTTTAGGTCTTGCTCTTGGTCTTGCTTTTTCGATTTTTTAAACCATGGGCATTTTCAGAAACTATATTCTTCCGGCATTGATAGTGTTTTTCTCTCTTGTGTTTTTCACATTGTTCAGGACTGTTCCCGCCTCAAAGCTCTGGAACGGATACACGGTTTTTTATGTTCCTCTGTCTGCCCCTCAAAGGACTGTTTCCCAGGTTTTTTCTGAAAACGGAATAGAAAACTATATTTCGCTTGAAAACCAGCGGATTCCTCTGAATATAAGCTCTAAAACTCCTGAAGTCCGGCTTTCGGTTTCTTACGGAGACAGCGGCTCTGAATACCTTTCGGAAAGAGAAAGCTATTTTTTCGACGGAGAGAAAAATTTCCGCGTCTATTATGTTCCTGAAAAAGAAAGCGGAAATCTTCCGCGCGCCGCCGCATCTCTTCTTGAAAACCACGGAATCAGTTCAGGAACAAACGCTGAATCCTCTTATCCTTTCCTGTTTCCTCTTTTTTCTCTCTTGTTCGCCTCTGTCCTTGTTTTCTTTTCAAAGAGAAAAATCCTTTCAGCCTTGTCCATGATTCTTCCTTTGTGGTTCTCGTTCTGCTTTCCTTTCTGCACGGCGGCCGCAGCTGTCTGCCTTCTGATGTACGCGGTTTTCCTTTTCCTCAGGCTCTGGAAAAGGCGGAATTCCTTGAAAGCGGCCGCAAGGAATCCTCTCTTTGTATCTTTTCTTTCCGCTTCGTTTATGCTTTCTGTTTTTTCAGGGCTTAAAACAGCGCTTCTTTTTGTCATCCTTTTATGTTCCCTTGTTTCAGAAGCGGTTCTTGTCTCGAACCTCGAAAATCTTTTTGACGGGAAAAGGTATTCGTTTGTTCCTGAAAAAATAATCGGCTCTGGAATGATAAGGCTTGTGAACAGGACTTCAAGGTTCTGTCTTCTTCCTCTGAGCCTTGCGATTTTTCTTTCCGCGGTTTTCGCCCTTTTTTCGCTTGACACAAATTTTTCTTCCGGAAAAGGAGAAAAAATCGCTCTTCCGTCCGCGAACGCTCCTTTCAAGTCAGAATCGCTTCCGGACCTTGACGATTATGTTTGCTGGGCGTGGAAGGCACGCGTCTTCCCTTACATTTCGCTCAATTCAGAAGAGCCGGGGCTTGGCGCAGAAGACGGAAAAGTGGATTCTGTGGAATTTTCAACTTTCAGCGAAGAGGGCGGAAAAATAAAAGAGACTGTGAACAGAATCTCTTTCAACCAGGAATTCAGGGCGGACACGCTTTCAGGCATAGATTCCCTTAATTTTCCTTCGCTTGAAAAAATGATTAAAAAGCAGAGGCATTTCAGTCCGGGATTTGTCCGTTCTGGAAGCCAGAATCCCGGACTTGTTTCCATGACCGCGCTGGCTATCTCAATGATTCTTCCACTGGCTTTTTATTTTTATGAAAGGCCTAAATCCAAGGCAGGCAAAAAATGATAACTTTTCCGAACATCCACATTCTGAAAAAAAAGGCTTACAGGAAATGCGTGAACGGCTTTGTTCCAGAAACAGTTGTTCTTCCGCTCAGGCAGGACATGAACGGAGAATGCGGACTTCTTGTAAAGCCGGGCGACACTGTGAAAGAAGGCCAGCTTGTCGCGGAGAAAATCGTCCTTGAAAAAGGAAAATTCAACTCTTCTGTCTACGCGCCGATTCCGGGGAAAGTCACAGGAATCGAGGAATGCGTCTGCCCCGACGGAAAAACTTCCGCCGCCGTCAGGATAAGGCTTTCGGGAAGCTTTTCTTTTCTTGGTAAAAAGATTGAACCTAAATCCGTTCAAGGCGTTCCAAGGGATTTTCTTCTTGACGACATCGCGCGGAAAGGAATTTTGAACACATTCACTTCAAACGAGCCGCGTCTTCTTGCCGACGACATAAAATCCGCCTCGAAAGAAAGGACAAGGATTCTTGCCGTAAGGCTTTTTGACGAGGATTCATCAAGGCTTACAGACAGCCTTTTGTCCAGGCTTTACAGGAAAGAGATTCTGGAAGGAAGCCGGATCTGCGCGAAAGCCTTGGGCGCGCACGGAATCGTGTTTGTCTCGGAAAAGGAGCCTGGAAACCAGGACGGAGAAAAAGAAAACAAGAACGGTGAGAATCCTGAGGCTTCAGGAGCGGGAAAGCAAGGAATCCCTGAGATTCTGATTTACGCTAACCCTAAAAAATATCCTTCAGGATACAGAAACCAGATCGCATCTCTTGTGCGTTCAAGAGTCCAGGAAAAGGACGAGATTTTCCGTAAAATCTCAAGGAAATCGCTTTACACTGACTCGTCCACAATGCTTGAGCTTTACAGGGCTGCTGTCCTTGGAATTCCTTCGATTGAAAGGCATATACTTGTCTCAGGCGAATGTCTTCACGCCTCGGGCCTTATAAAAGTCGCTGTAGGAACAACTTTAAGGCAGCTTGTCGCCCAGTGCGGAGGATTTGTGAAAGAGCCGGGCGTGATTCTTATAAACGGTTATGTATCAGGCTTCGCGGCAGAGAACCTTGATTCTCCTGTCACAAAATATGTGAAATCCGTGACATTTGTCCCTAAATCAAAAGTTCCTGACCAGAGAATGTCCGTGTGCGTCGGATGCGGCGCGTGCAGGAGAGTCTGCCCTGAAAAGCTTTCTCCTGACATGATTTACAGCCGGATAACTTCCGGCGCGGATGTTCCTGAAGTCTATCTTTCATCTGCCAAGTACTGCACAAACTGCGCGCTGTGCAATTCGTGCTGCGCTTCAAGGCTTCCTCTGAGCCAGGTTATCTACGGATATGTCCGGAAAACGCCTGAAAACAAACAAGAAACTAAACCGAAGACGGAGGAAAGACAATGAAAGAAACGGAAAGAAGAATGAAAGTCAGAAAGATTCTTTCAAGGCCTTTCACATACCTGAATGATTCAGTCGGAACGGATTCTGTGAAGATGGCTTTTCTTCTTGGAATCCAGATTGTAATGCTTTTTATCACGCAAAGCTACGAAGCGCTTTCTGTGGTTCTTTCCGCGGCTCTGGCTTCAGTCGCGGCGAACCTTGCTGTCTTTTATCTGTTTGACAATTTCAAGATAAGCGACAGTTTCCAGTTCCTGACAAGCGCGGTCCAGGGAGTGATAACAGGAATGCTGATTCCTGAAAACTTTCCGCCTCTTTCTGTGTTTTTTGTGACATTTTTTGTGATGCTCATATCAAAACACATTTTCGGCGGATTCGCGCGCGCCTGGATAAATTCAAGCGCGCTCACTGTCGCGGTCCTCTGGATTGTCGCTTCAAGGCTTTTCCCTTCGTTTCTTGTGACAGCAGAGCTTCTTCAGAGCAGGAATCCGAGCCAGGCCATGATTGAAAACGGGATTTTCCAGGTCTACAGATACGATTCTTCTGTGACAGAAGCCTTGAACAGCGCTCTGTTCAGCCTGTTCAAAGTCTCTGTTCCGGAAGGCTACATATCGCTTTTCTGGGACACAAAGTCCGCGATTCCGGCGTTCAGGTTCAATCTGGTCACTTTGCTTTCATCTGTCGTCCTTTTTTCAGACGACCTTGTGAAAGGAATCGCGTCTTTTTCATATCTTGCTGTTTATCTGATTCTTGTGCGTTTTCTTTCGCCTGTTTTCTTCGGAGCGTTCGGAATCAAGGGAGATGTCCTTCTTGCTCTTCTTACAGGAGGAACACTTTTCTGCGCGCTTTTTGTCCTTGGCTGGTACGGAACTGTTCCTTCATCAATCGCAGGGAAAATCATCTATGGGAGCGCGGCAGGAATCTCATCGTTCTTCATTTCGGGAGCCGGAACTTCGCCATGCGGAATGGTTTTCACGGTTCTTGTTGTGAACATTATCTCTGTCATAATCCGCCAGCTCGAGATGAGGCGCGACAGAAAACGCATGGAAAAATATTTTGAAAGACGGGAGGCGGCTGAAAATGGCGCGTATAAATAAAATCGACGCGAAAGAGTTCTGGAGGCTTTTCGGAATCTTCACAGCGGTGCTCGCTGTCCTTGCCTCTTTGAATTTCGCCCTTATAAAGGCAAGCTCAAAGAAATGGCGGACAGGGCTGGAGGAAAGTGTCCAGGCTGTTCTTGACGAGAAATATCCCGGAAAATGGAAAGTCATCGGATTCCGGGAAATCCAGAATCCTTTTTCCGCAAGCGCGGCCTGCTACGAGATCCAGTCGGCTGAAAACTCGTCAAAATCAAACGCGGTCATCCTGAGGACCCAGACTTTGTACGGGCCTTTTCCCGCTGTGTTCATATACGACGGAAAATCTTCGCCTGAGTTTGCAGGATATTCAGGAGTGCACGGGAAAGTCCGTCCGCTTATGGAGGAAAGACCGACAGATATTTTCATATCCCGCTGGGCGGAAAAAATCCCCGGGATAATCGGACTTGAATGAAAAATCAGAAATCAATTGCAGGAGAAAATTTATGACACGAAAAGCGGTTTCTTTATATATGGCTGCGACCAGCGCGGCAGCGATTCTTGCTCCGGGAAGGTTCGCGTGCGGAATTGTGCTTTCCCTTGAGGTATGTTTTCTCATGGCGTCCGGAACATTGTTCCGCCGTCTTCTTGAAATTCTCCGCCTTGAGCAGCTCAAGACCTGCGCGATGTGCGTCTTTCTTGTCTCGTGCGCGATGGCTTTCCGCGAGATTCTGACATTGTTCATGCCTGAGATGGCTCTGCAGCTGAGCTTTGTGCTTTTCATTCCTTCATTTTCTGTGTTCACAAGCCTTTTCTCTTTTGACAAGGATGAAGTGCTTCTGAAAGAAGAGATTTCAAGGAACATGAAGGGCGCGCTTCTCTTTTCATCTTATGTGCTTTCCGTTTCTTTGCTCCGCGATATTCTTGGGTTCGGAACTTTGACTTTTCCGGCCTTCGGGAAAATGGCTGAAAAAGTCCTGTTTGACTCCGGAAAAATAAGCCTGTTCTCTTTTCTTGCGACTTTTCCGGGCGCGCTTGTTTTTTCCGCCATTGTCATGATTTTTTATCTGGCTTTTGAAAAACGCATGAATCTTTTGGAAAAAGAAGGAATTGAAAAATGATAAGCACACTCCTTTTTTACACAGTGTTTTCCTCTGTGATTCTGATTTACGGAGCAGGCCTTGGCGCCGCGACTGTAGTCTCCCAGGGAATGAAGAACCTTGCTCTTCCTCTCGTGCGGATTTTCTCTTCGGTTCTTTCAAGCGCGGCGCTTACCTGGGTCATAACGAAATTCATTCTAGTTCCGCTTAAAGCCACTCTTCTTTATCCTCTTGTGGCTGTCCTGGTTTTCATCGCTTTTTCACTTTTCATCGATTCTCTTATAAGGATTGTTTCAGGGAAAGCCGCCCCGGACTTTGATTTCTCTTTTCTTGTGGTGCTTCTTGCCTTGAACGAAAGCGCGACTCTTGCAGATGTCATTCTTATTTCCCTGTCCGCTTTTATTTCTCTTGTTCTGGTCCTTCCTTTGCTTCATTCGCTTGAGAAAAGGATTGATGTCGCAGGAAATTCAATGCTCCACACGAACAGGAAATCGCTTCTTCTGGTTTCCGTCGCGATTGTGGTTGTCGCCTTGCTTTCAGGAAATGTGAGTCCTTTCACTCCGGGGGTTTTGAAATGATTCTGAAGACTGTGGTTCTTGTCCTGATTTTCGCTTTGCTTTCGCTTGTCCTTTTTTTCCTTTCATGTCTTCTGTCTCCTGCCGTGAAAGAGCAGACTGAAATCACTGACAATATGCTTTTCACTCCGGCAGAAACTCTTTTTGCTTCTGACGAGAAGAATGAGGAAAACATTCCTGAAACTGACTCAAGGCTTGTGCTTTCCGAATACGGAATTTATCAGATTCAGGAAAAAACTTCCCGCTTTAAAAAAAATTGCTTTAAAATCTGGAGATATTGCTATAAACTTATAAAGAAATAATATCTTATTATGTCAGTTTTCATCTGTTTTAGCCTGAAATCATCAATGATAAAAAGAAGCGGCTCGGAAATCCTTGAAAAGGATTACCAGTCTGTCTTCAAGCCGGCTTTGAAATTTATGCTTTCTCATCCTCACGCAAGGATTTCCATTTCTCTCAATGGAATCCAGATGGAATATTACAAGAAAAAGCATCCCGAGATATTCGAGATTTTCCAGAAGCTTATCTCAAAAAAACAGCTTGAAATCTTAGGCGGAGGATATTATGACCCGGTTTTTCCTCTTCTTTTTCCGCGCGACAGGACAGGACAGATAGAATCCCTTTCTTCGCTTATACGCGAGACGACAGGAAAAAGGCCGCGCGGGCTTTCTGTGTGCGGAAGCGCATGGGAGTCTTCAATGATTTCAAGCCTTTCTTCAAGCGGAATGGAATATGTTCTCCTTGACTCGTCTTTGATTCCGCCTGAAAAGAACAAGTCTGTTCCTCTTGTAATGAGCGACAAGGGAAAATCGGTTAATATCCTTTCAATCGAAAACTCGCTCAAGCCTGAGCCTCCGCTTTCCGCGGATGAGTTTCTTGGGCAGGTCGAGAAATTTGTGTCCAGGAAATCCAGGTTTTCTGACAAAGACGTGTGCCGCGGAGTGAATATCCAGCTCACTAACGACGACTTCAAGGAATATTTCTCGTCGGGATTTTTCGCAGAACTTGTGAAGAAGGCTGAAGAATCCGACGGAAAATTCATCCTCGTAACTCCTTTGCAGTTCATAAAGGCGTCTTTTTTCCGCGAGCCTGTCTATGTCGCCGCGGGACTGAGCCGTGAAATCGCGCAGTGGGCGCACAGGCCTTACGAGGCGGTGAAAGCCGGAAATTCCTATCCTGTGACAGTCTTTGATTTTTTCCAGATTTATCCTCAGTCAAGGACTCTTTACGACAGGATGATTTATGTGAGCCTTCTTGCAAACCAGAGCCACGGTGACAAAATCCGGAAAAAGACAGCAAGAGACAAGCTCTGGGAAGCCCAGGCAGGGGAAGGCTTTATATGCACTTCAAAAGGCGCTTTTGTGAACTCCGGCTACAGGCAGAACGCATACAAAATACTTTCTGAAGTCGAAAATATTCTCAGGGAATCAGACGGATTTTCAGACTCGATGTCATGCTTTGACTACAATGTCGACGGCTTCAATGAATATGTCTGCCGCATGGAAAAATATTTTTCTGTGATTTCTCTTGCAGGCGGCGCGGTCCGTGAGCTTGACGTGATGCAGAATTCCGGGAATTTCGCGGACAGCCTCAGCCGGCTTGAAGAGTTCGAGGGCGTAAGCGACGGCTATGAACGGGGGCTTTTTGTCGACCATCTTTTCACTGAGGACGAATTTGCCGATTATATCGCGAACAAGCCGAGCGGAAACGGAATTTTCTCGCGGCGTCTTTATTCAGAGATAAAATTCAGCGCGGACAAAAAGGAAGTCCAGCTTGGGGCGAAGGCTGTGTTCGGAAAAAATCAGCAGGTCTCTTTGAAAAAGAAATATGTCGCGGCTTCAAGCGGAATGATGGTCCAGTACATAATCAAAAATGAAAGCCCGTCAAGGCTTTCTGCCAAATTCGCGGTCGAATCCAGTTTCGCCCAGATAAATTTCAACGCGGAGTCTTTCAACGCGTTCAGGCTTGAAATTTTAAGCGGTGATGAAAAACAGGAAATCGACACCTGCGCGTCTTCCTCTGAGCTCAATGAGTCGGGAAGTCTTTCAAATGTCCAGGGCTATCTTGTCACCGACACAGACAATTCAATCTCATTCATGTTCGAGCCGAACGAGGAATGCGGACTTTCATTCGTTCCTATTGTATTCCGCCGCCCTGAATACACGACCGGCGAGACTGTTCCTGCCGGAATGACTTTCGCGAACTCGATTTTCTGGGACATAAACCTTGAGCCCGGAATGGAAACAGAAAAGACAATCAATTTCAGCATATTCAGCCAGCACAAAAAACGGCGCGGAAAAATCCGCGGATAAAAAACGCCGCGGATATAGAAAATACTCTCTCTTTCCGTTATCATAAACTGCTTTTATAAACTACTTTCGATTTCAAGGATTTTTCAATGGACAGAAGACTTATCACCTCGGCTTTGCCTTACGTAAACAATATTCCGCATCTCGGAAACCTTATCCAGATGCTTTCAGGCGACGTTTTCGCCCGGTTCTGCAGAAACCGCGGATACGACACTCTTTACATCTGCGGAACTGATGAGTACGGAACAGCGACTGAGACAAAAGCGCTTGAAGAGAACAAAACTCCGCGCGAGCTCTGCGACTATTACTACAAAGAGCATACAAAAATATACGACTGGTTTCATATCGACTTTGACAAATTCGGACGCACTTCAAACGAGCAGTGTACAGAAATAACACAAGGGCTTTTCAATGACCTTGACAAGGCGGGATTCATAAAAGAGCACACTGACAGGCAGCTTTACTGTCCGACCTGCAGAATGTTTCTTGCCGACAGATATGTGGACGGGACCTGCCCTAAATGCGGATTTGAGAAAGCGCGCGGCGACCAGTGCGACAGCTGCGGAACTCTTCTGGATCCTGTCGATTTAAAGAATCCGAAATGCCACACCTGCGGCTCGACTCCGCTTGTGAAAGAGACAAAGCATCTTTACCTTGACCTTCCCGGCCTTTCTGGAAAGCTGAATGAATGGATGGAAAAAGCGAGCAAGGAAGGACGATGGTCTGACAACGCGGTAAACATCACAAAGGCGTGGATACGCGACGGGCTGAACGAACGCTCGATCACGCGCGACCTGAAATGGGGAATACCTGTTCCTAAAAAAGGCTTTGAGGACAAGGTTTTCTATGTCTGGTTCAACGCTTCAATCGGCTATATCTCAATCACAAAACAGCTTGCGGACGAGCTTGTGAAAGAAGGGAAAAAGAGCTTTGACTGGAAAAGCTGGTGGATTCCGTCTGAAAGCGAAGAGGCGGACAAAAAGGAAGATGTGAGGCTTTTCCAGTTCATCGGAAAGGACAATATTCCGTTCCACACAGTCATTTTTCCCTGCACTCTGCTCGGCTCTCCGCACGGATGGACAAAACTTTATCATATGTCGTCGACTGAATACATGAACTACGAGGACGGAAAGTTCAGCAAAAGCCGCGGAATCGGAGTTTTCGGAACAGACGCGATTGAGACAGGAATTCCTTCGGACGCATGGAGATTCTACATTTTCTACAACAGGCCTGAAAAGCAGGATTTCCAGTTCACCTGGAAAGATTTTATGGAAAAAATGAACTCAGAGCTTATCGGAAACCTCGGAAACCTTGTGAACAGGACTCTTCTTTTCGTGGGCAAATACTACGGCGGAAAAATTCCTGACGCTCCTTTAGATGAGGACCTTTGGGCGGAAGTGAGAAAACTTGAAAAAGAGGCGACAGAAGACCTTGAGTGGGCGAATCTGAAGGACGCGTTCCACAAAATGTTTGAAATTTCCGACCTTTGCAACAAGAAATTCCAGGCGGCGGAACCCTGGAAAGCGCGGACAGAAAATCCTCCGCTTGCTGAAAAACTTGTCAGAAATCTCTGCTATGTCATAAAAGACCTCATGATCATGATGAATCCGTATATGCCTCAGTACACACAGAAAATCATGGGGTATTTCGGAAAATCAATCCAGGAAAAGAAAACCGGCTTTGAGACAAAAGAAGGGCTTTCATGGAAAAACCTTGGCGAGACAGAAGGGCTTGAAAAAGTAGGGGAAACTGAAGTCTATTTCAGGCCGCTTGACCAGAAGACAATGCTTTCGTTCCGCGAGAAATTCAGCGGAAAGCAGACAGAAAGCGAAGAAAAGAACGAAAAGAAAACGGAAAAAAAACAGGAGAAAAACGAGCCTGAAATTCTTCCGCTTGAAAAGCAGGCTGAACATTTTTCAAAGAATATCCGGCTGAAAGTCGCCAAGGTCATAAAAATAGAAAGAAATCCTGATTCGGACAAGCTTTACATCGAGCATCTTGACGACGGAAGCGGAGCTGAGCGCGTGATCCAGTCAGGGCTTGTTCCGTATCTAAAAGAGGACGAGATTCTCGGAAAAAACGTGATAATCGCGGACAATCTTGCGCCAAGGAAAATGCGCGGAGTTGAAAGCCGTGGAATGCTTCTTGCTGCGGACTACAAAAAGCCGGACGGAACAGAAGGAGTTGAGCTTCTTGAGGCGCCTTGGGCAAAGCCTGGAGATGAAATTGCGCTTGAGGGCGAAGAAAACTCTTCCTCAAAGCCTGACAACATCGGCGCGCTGCTTTTCTTCCAGATTGAGATAAAAGTCAAAGACAGGAAAGTCCAGGTTGCGGGAAAAAATCTTCTTGCCTCTGGAAAAGAAATCACAACTGAAATGACAGAAAACGGGGACGTCCACTGATTTTTATATGTTCACATTTGAAATTGAAAAAACAGACAAAAAAAGCAATGCGGATTCTGCAAGTTTTCTTCAGAGTCCGTTCTGGTGCGGATTTAAAGGGCGGCACGGCTGGAAAATCCTGAATTTTTCAGTGAAGACTTTTTATCCGGAAGAAAGTCCTGAATCCTGCGGAAACGAAAAAGACAGAGGGCTTAAGCCTTCAAAGACGCTTGAAAATTTTGAAGTCACTGTCCTGAACAGGAGCTTTGCCAAAGGACTTTTTTCCCTGAATTATGTTCCGCTCATGCCGGCGCTTCCTTTTTTATGCACAGACGAAGAGAAAATCACGCTTGCGCTTGGAAACGGCAAGGCTGAAAACGATGATTCTGAAAACCGTGTTTCTGTGATTCGCGAGGAGATTGTCACTCCTGAAACCCAGACAATAGAATTCGCGAATTTCCTGAGCGATTTTTCAAAGGCTTTAAAGCCTTTTCTTCCAAGGAATTCACTTTTCATCCGCTTCGACCCCGATGTTCCTTTTCATTCGCCTGAGGAGCGCGAGACTTTCAACTACGGGCTCAGCCTTGTCTCTTTCGCTGACAGGCTTCATCTTTGTAAATGCAGGAACGACATCCAGCCTGCGGACACAGTTGTCCTTGACCTTTCAAAAAGCGAGGACGAGATTCTTTCTTCAATGCACTCAAAATGGAGATACAATATCCGTCTTTCCGAAAAAAAAGGCGTCGTGATAAAATGCTATTCAGGCGCGGACGGAAAAATCGGAGAGAAAATCGACAGATTCTTTGAGCTCACAAAAGAGACAAACGAGCGCGACGGAAACGCAAGCCATGGAAAAGACTATTATCTTGACCTTATAAAATCGTCCGCGGCTGAAAGAAAAGACGGGCTTTCTTCTCCGCTTGTGAGCCTTTACATCGCCGAAAGCGGGGGAGAAGAAATCGCTTCAATCATGACGCTTTTTTCAAAGAAAGAGGCGGTCTACCTTTACGGCGCGAGCGGAAACAGAAAACGTAACCTTATGCCGAACCATCTTCTTCAGTGGACTGCGATAAAAGACGCGAAAGCTTACGGCAGCAAAGTCTACGATATGTACGGAATTCCGCCTGAAGGAAAAGACGCCTCGCATCCTATGCACGGACTTTATATGTTCAAGACAAATTTCGGCGGAAAGAAAATCCACAGGACAGGAAGCTGGGATTTTCCGTTCAGTTTTCTGTACAGGTTCTACAGAGCCGCGGAAAACACAAGGGCGTTCTGGCATAAAAAAGTCCTGAAGAAAATCCGCGGAAGATGACAAAAAAAATCATCCGATTCTGCGGATAAGATTAACTGCGTTCTCATAGAAAACTTTCTCCATGTCGTCAGGGAACGCGTTTTTAATCTTTTCAAGCTCTTCGGAAAGATCTTCCAGGGTTTCTGTTTTTCCGAAAATGATTTCCGCGTATCCTTCCTCGCGGAGCTGCTTCGCCTCAAGGTTCCGGATCTGGTTTGCGTTTATGACTGAATCCATCGCGTAAAGCGTTTCAAGCTTCTTCTCGGGAAGAAGAGGAAATTTCATGTTCATGACATAAGTCCGCCTTATCTTCTTCTGGATTTTCATGAACGCAGGAGTTTTCTCAAGCTCTTCTTTTCCAAGCAGCGACGAATAAACCAGAAGCTCAGGAAGAGTGAGGTTCATGCTTGCCGCCGCGGTTTCCGTCATTCCGCTTATCCTTGAGTTTATCTCCACGATGTGCCAGTTTCCTTTGTGGAAGACAAGGTCAACCTGACAGATTCCGTCAAGCTTAAGGTCTGAAGAAAGACGCTCAAGGTCTCTGTAAAGGTCATATATTCTGAATTTATTGTTCAGCACAGGACCCAGCTTCACATTCTGCTTAGGGCTTGTCAGCCCGAACTGGTTCACTGAATTTATGAAAAGAGGGGAAAAGTCATACCTTGAGCTGCTTCCGTAAATTTCAATTCCGAACGAATCGCCTTCAAGAAATTCCTCCACGATTCTGTCTCCGTTTGTCTTCTTTGAGTTCAGGATATGGAAAGCCTCGCTGTGCGTCTTTGCGACATCCATTCCGTAAGAGCTGAGCCCTGTCGTGTCCTTTATGACAAGAGGAGGGGAAAGCTTCAGTATTTTTGAATGCACGAATTCCTTGTAGACATTCTCGCAGAGCCTTTTGTGGCTGCGTTCTGCCCAGTAAAGCTCATGGTGAATGTAGACGCCTTTAGCGATGTTGTATTCCTGAAAGGCAAGAAAATCGCGTGTCCGCTCTTTGTTGAAGCAGATTTCCGCTGTCTTTTCAGGATGAGAGGCTGTCTGGATTCCAGAGGATCTCAGGATTTCACATATCTCGCTGTCTTTCAAGGAAAGCCAGTCGAACGGGGATTCCCAGTATGTGACAGGAACGGCAAGGTCAGGCTTTTCCAGGGCGATTTTCTCAGCGATTTTTTCCGCCGACGCGTTTTCAGGAAGAACAAAAGTCTTTATTTTTCCGGAAGGATTTGAATTGTCAAGAAGATAATGCGCGGGATTCTGCACGACAAAGATGATTTCAAATTCAGCGTGGTTTTCAAGGAATTCTGTCCAGATTTTTTCTCTTGAGGGCAATGATTTTATGTCTTGATTCTGTTCAGAAGCGGATGACGAGTTTGTGGTGAAAAAAATTATTTTCATACTTGATTTTATATCCAAAAATGAAAAAAGGGAATTTCATTTTCTGAAATTCCCTTTTCTAACTAAAAATTAATAGTCTTTCTTTTCAGCCTTGCGCTTTTTGTTCAAAAGCTTTCTTTCCAGAGTTGTTTTTTTCTGGTGGCGTGTTGCAGAAGGCTTTACAAAGAACTCGCGTTTTTTGAACTCGCGGATTATGCCTTCTTTTTCAACCATCCGTTTGAACCGTTTGATTGCTTTTTCAAGGTTTTCCGAATCGTCAACTACGATTGTCGCCATTAAAGTCTCACCTCCTTAGATTCGGCGGTCCCGTAACATGGAAAACATATTACCGGAAAAAGACAGAAGAATCAAGGAGCGGAGCATTTTGTTCAAACTTGTTTTCCGGGATTCAGTTCATTAGAATCAGATTATGACAAAAGAAGAATTCCATTATATTATCGACCTTAAAAAAGAGTTCGAGTTTTCATACAACAGGAAAAACTACAACCTGACTTACGGAAAAGACGAAAGCGGAAAGGATTTCATCGCGTTCGGCGAACGTTTCTTTCAGGAGAAATTCAGCTCATGGGGCGAGCTTATGAACACGGCGAAAGTTGAAAACCATTTTCTGCGCGAAATGCTTGATATTCTTGACAGTCCGCTCTGATTCAGTAAAATCAGAAAACTATGAACATGGAAGCATTTATTTTGGGCTGCGGCGGAATGATGCCGCTTCCGTACAGACATCTTACAAGCGTTCTTCTCAGGCGGGAAGGCCAGCTATTCCTTTTTGACGGCGGAGAAGGAACCCAGGTGAGCCTTAAAAGGCTGAACCTGAAATGGAAAAAAATAGACGCGATTTTTGTCTCGCACACGCACGCAGACCATGTGACAGGGCTTCCCGGAATTCTCATGCTCAATTCCCAGGTCGACAGGAAAGAGCCGCTTTACATATACGGTCCTGCGAAAATCGCGGAGTACATCGAGACAAGCCGGAAAGTCCTTGATATGTACATAAATTATCCGATTATTGTGAAAGAAATAAAAGCGCCCTGCGTGGTTCACAAAGGCGACGGATTTTCTGTCAGATGTTTTCCTCTTGACCACACAAAAACCTGCGTCGGCTATGCTTTAGAGGAAGATGACAGGCCGGGCGTTTTCAATGCGGAAGCCGCAAAATCCCTGAATATCCCTTTAGGTCCTCTCTGGGGAAAGCTCCAGAAAGGAGAATCTGTCCTGAATGCGGACGGAAAGGAAATAAGCCCGGAAATGGTCATGGGAAAACCCCGTAAAGGAAGAAAATTCAGTTTTGTGACAGACACATTGTACAAGACTTCAATCGCGGAAGAAGTGAAAGATTCAGACCTTCTTGTCTGCGAATGTATGTTCGAGGACGAGCTTCTGGACCAGGCGAAGGAAAAAAAGCACATGACCGCAAGCCAGTGCGCATCAGTCGCGCGCGATTCAAATTCAAAAAGAATGTATATGATTCACTACAGTCCGCGCTACACAGACAAAGAGCTTTCAAAGCTTCTTGAAGAGGCTAGAAAAATCTATCCTGAGGCGGAGCTTTCACGCGACAGGCTCCGCATAGATATTCCGTATGTGGACTGAAAATGCGGATTCTGTTCCTGAATACGCATTGAGTATCCGGGAGTTTTCCGCATTTCTTTTCTTATGCAAAGTATGTATACAAACTTAGACTTGGTTGTTCTAATTCTTGAAAAAGCATGATTAAAATCGAAAATTTCACAAAAAAATATTCAAAGACAAAAACCGCGGCACAGAACATCTCGATTGAATGCGGAAAAGGAATCACAGGGCTTATCGGACTGAACGGAGCCGGAAAATCCACGGTCCTGAAGGCGGCGTCTTCGCTTCATTTCGCGACGGAAGGAAAAGTCTCTGTGAGCGACAGCGAAGGAAATTTCTTTGACTGCTCGGAAAATCCGGGCCTCGCGAAAAAAAACACAGGATTTGTTCCTGAAACAAGTTTTCTTCCAAAGCGTCTTTCCGTCCGAGAGTTTTTAAAGGACAGCCTTGACCTTTACGAAATTCCTGAAAGCATGAAGCCTGAGTATTACCGCGAGGCTCTTGGGCTCTGCTTTCTTTCCGAAGTCGAGAACCAGAAAATCGGGACGCTCTCGAAAGGCTTTGTCCAGAGGCTTCTTCTTGCGTCCGCTCTTGTCAGGAGGCCTGAAAACCTTATCCTTGACGAGGCCGCGAGCGGACTTGACCCTTCGCAGATTATCCAGTTCAGGAAAACAGTCAAAGATTATTCAGAAAACCACTGCGTCCTGATTTCAACGCATATAATGCAGGAAGTGTCCGCTTTGTGCGACAGGATTTATGTGATAAAAGAAGGAAAAATAATCGCCGAGGGAAGCGAGGAGGAACTTGTTGCAGAAAGCCGCTCAAGGAATCTTGAGG
Organism: uncultured Treponema sp.; assembly: GCA_964606655.1. Lineage (GTDB taxonomy): Bacteria > Spirochaetota > Spirochaetia > Treponematales > Treponemataceae > Treponema_D. Next base: position 6,021 of record CAZSHF010000002.1, on the reverse strand, counting down.
AAGCCTTTCTGAAACTGAACGGAATCGAATCGTTCAAGGCGGATTTTTAGATATGAAAAAAGGTCTTTTCGCTTTATACAGACAGAGAATTTTCTACGCGCTTACTTCTCCGCTTTTTTACGCCTGCGCGCTTGTCCTTGATTTTTTCTGCGCGGGAACTTATTTTCTTTTCGGAAACTTTTTTTCAGGCTCTTCGGGAACGAGCCTTTATCCTTTTTTCGCTTCTGTTCCCTATGTCTCTGTGATTGTGATTCCTGTTCTCTGCCTGAACAGTTTTTCATCTTACGAGAAAATGCTTCCGTTTTCAAAGGCAAAGCTTGAGTCTGTGAAAATCCTTTCTGTCCTGACAGAGTTTTTCCTGATTCTTCTTCCGCTTGTTTTTGTTCCTGTCTCCGTGAATATGTTCGGCTATGTTGAGAAAGCGGAGGTTTTCACAGGTTTCATTTTCATAATGCTTTACGCGCTTGTTTCGGTTTCGCTGTGTTTTTTAATCCAGTCGCTCGCCGGGCAGAAAGGGCTTTCGTTTCTGGTTTCGGTTGTCATTCTGTCGCTGTTCAATTTTTCCCATTTTCTTGCGTCCGCTTTAAGCTCGTCAAATTTCGCGGCGCGGATTTTAAAGATGTTCAGCTTTTCGTGGCATTTTGACTCAGCGCGGAAGGGAATTTTCGATTCAAGGGATTTTGTTTTTTTCGTTTCGTTCTCTGCTCTTTTTGTTTGTCTTGATGTCCTTTCTGATTCTCTTAAGGCCGGAAAAAAGTTTTCAAGGAAACAGAAGACAGGAAATTTCCTTGCTCTTCTTGTGATTGTCCTTGCTTTTCTTGACGGACAGAGATTTTATTTCAGGACGGACCTGACCCGCCAGAAAAAATACAGCGTTTCCGGATACACAAAAAACCTTCTGAAACAGAGCGGCGACAGTCTGACTATAACTTATTACAGAAGCCAGAGACTCCAGAACCTTTATCCTGCTGTGAACGACATTCAGGAGATTTTAAATGAATACGCTCAGGACAGGAATGTCTCGCTTGAGGTTCATGACCCTGAAAAGCAGGGAATGACAGGAAATCTTCTTGACTACGGAGTTTTTCCGCGGCAGCTTCAGCACAGTGAAGGCGGAAAAGTTGAATATCTCAATGTGTATTCCTCGGTCGTCCTTGAAAAAGGCGGAAAAGTCGAGGTTGTTCCTTTTATCCTATCCTCAGAAAACCTTGAGTTTCAGGTCACGGAAAAAATATACAGGCTGATGACAGGCTCGCCCCGTTATGTGAACATAATTTCAGGAAGCGGAGAAGACATAAGGGAAAACTATTCATATCTTTCGGAATTCCTTTCGTCTCAAGGGTTTTCCGTGAATATACTTGACGGAACCTCCGGAGCCGCCCGGGAAATCCGGGAATGTTCCGAATACGGAAATCTTCTTCTGGTTTTAGGAAGCAAAAATTTTACAGACGAGGATGTCCAGGAGATAGAGACTTATCTTGAAAAAGGAAAACGGGTTTTCTTTGCTGTCTCGCCTTATGAAAAAGACATCGAGGAGACCTGGAGAATAACAAAAAGCGAAAACCTAAGGCTTTTGGATTTCATCGAAAGCTTCGGAATAAAATTTTCAGGAAACATTGTAAGCGACATTTCCTCGCAGAGAATTCTCATGCAGGACGAGAACAGCATCTCGCAGTACATAAACTATCCACTCTGGGTTTCTGTCCTTCCTCAGAAAAACGCCAAGGAAGGAATGACGCTTTTCTGGCCTGTGAGCCTTGAGCTTTTGAGTGAAAACGCAAGTCATCTTGTCATGAGCTCGCGGCTTTCAAGCGAAAAAAAGCCTTCCGAGGATTCTCCAGAGAATCTTTTTGTGACAAACCCTTTTATGGCCGCGGAGGAGGGGTTTTCTTCTTCTGGCGAAAAAAAAGAGTTTGCGCTTGCCGCGGAATACAGCGGAGAGGCTTACGGCTTTTACAATCCTGGAATTTTTGAAGACGTGCGTTTTTATGTGGTTTCCGACCAGTATTTTCTGAACTCTCTCATGCTTGGCTACATCGGAGGAAACTACGGCGATTTCAGGAACCTTGATTTTCTTGCGAACGCGCTTTTAAAGCTCGGCGGAGATGAGGAGCTTTCCGCTTTGTACGAAAAAGGAATTTCAGGACGGAGCGGCTTTTTCAAGACGCCGGACGAAGAGTCTTTTCTGGGTGCGCAAAAAGCTTCGCTTGCATTGAACTTTCTTCTTGCGCCGGTTCTTCTTGTCATTCTTTGCGGATCAATGCTGACTATAAGGCGGGAAAGAATGAAAGAGCCGGTGAAAAACCTGAAAAACAGGAATCCATGAAAAAAACGGGGAAAGCCTTATGAAAATCAGATTGAAAAAATATGTCCTTCCTTTTTCCGCGGTTTTTCTTTCCGCGCTTTTTATCCTTTCGTTTTTTCCTTTCATGAACGGGAAAAAGAATAATTCAGGAACAGAGATTCTTCTTTTGAATCCTAAGGATTCTGAATCCTTGAAAGAAGTCAGGATTTCAAAAGGCGGAGCAGAAATTTCTTTTGAAAACGAAGGCGGCTTCTGGAAAGGCTCAGTCCCTTCTGGAGAGACAGAAAATCCAGGGAAAAACTGTTTTCCTCTTGACCAGAAAACCTTGAATAGCGCGCTTGAAAAAATTTCAAGGCCGCTTTCAGTCTATAAAATCTCAGAAAACCTTTTGTCCGCTGATTCTTTCGGTTTGTCCGAAAACCTAAGGCTTTCGGTTTGCTATGTTCTTGACGACGGAAGGGAATATTCTCTTTTCGTGGGAAATACTGACTTCACGCGAAAAATGACTTACATGATTCTTCCTGAAAAAAAAGGAATCTGGAAACTCGACTACGATTTCTTTGAATTCTCCCATCCTGAAATCAGGTTCTGGTGCGACCCTTATATTTTCCCGGAAACGCTTTTTCCGCCGGAAGAGAAAATCCAGCTTGTGAAGGTTGTCAATGTCTCGGAAGAAAAACTTCCGTTCAGGGAAAAAAATCTGATACCCGGCGCTTCGGAAACTTCAGGAAAAGTTTTTTCTTTAAGGCACGGTTCGGTTGTCTTTGAAAAAGATCTGCAGGGAAAAACTCCGCTTTTAAAAATCACTTCGGAATACGGAAAAGGGAATTTAATAGACATGGATTTTTACGCGGAAAACGAATCAGAATATCTGATTCATTACCATTCGGATTTCTGGGATTTCTTCTCGTATATTTCCGCGTGGACATACGGCACGTTTCTTGAAAATCTGTGAAATTGGCTCAGGCGGAATCACGCGAAGACAAACACAAGAAGCGAAAGAAAATTGTAAAGAAAGTGGGAGAGAACATTCAGCCTGAGTTTTCCGGTCTTTTTGCAGCAGAACCTTAGAATTCCGTGGGCGAAAAAAGCGTTCATCACTGAAAGGAATCCCAGATACCTGTGCGAAAGAGCGAATACAAGAGCGGATAAAATTTCTGAAAAAGATGCAAGGATTTTTTTTGTCCTTTCTTTTTTTGCAAATCCTGAGAAAAAGGCAAGGCTTTCAGGAAGAAAAAACCTGTAGAGAATCTCTTCGCTTGCGGCGGAAAGAAGGAAATTCAGGACGCAGAAAATCCATTCAAGTTTTTCTGGCCTCGCGATGTTCTGGCTCATGTCTTTTCCGGACAGGAAAGCGATTCCCTGGAAAAACGCGGAGACAAGGCAGAGAGAGCCGAAGCTTATCAAAAAAAACGATGAGTCCAGGACGAATCCTGTCCGAGCTGCGGGTTTTTCTTTTTCCTTTCCTTTTTCAGGATTCTTCGGGTTTTCTGATTTTTCATTCTTCGGGTTTTCGCTTTTTTCTGAAAACTCTCTCTTTTCAGAATTTCTGGATTTTTCAATTTTTTCTGAAAACCCAGCCTTTTCATTTTTTTCTGTGAAGAGTTTTTTCTGGAGAAAGCCGGCAAGAAAAATTGAGACAAAGGACAGAAGCTGGCTCAAGGGAAAGCTCCATTCTGAAAACAGCGTTTTTTCTGTTTCCGGGGAAACAAAAAGAGGCGGCAGGATAAAAAAAATCAAAACCAGCGTGAAAAGCGAAACGCAGCCAAAAATCTGATGTCTTTGCATTTGAAAATCAATGTGGTATTATATTCAGCGTTGGATTTTTTGTATATATGTACTTTTTGATTGCTTTCCTGATATTTGATGTTGTCGCCGCTCTTGCCGCATGGCTTTATATCTCAAACAAAGAAAAAATTCGTTTTTACATCGAGGGAATGGACCAGGGCTTCCGTTTCAATGAAATATCAATGCTCTGGAAAGTCGCGATTGTCTGCGACCTTGAAGAGCCTCTGACGCTTTTCGATTCTCTTCCGTCTCTTACAAAATGCATCGCCCAGATAAAAGCGCAGTCTGAAGCGCGCGGCTCTTCAAACGCGCAGAAGATGAAAAGCCTTCTTTCAAAGCTTTACGACTACAGGAACAAGATTGAAAAAGAGACGGACAAAAAACGCGGGCTTGAATCCACAAAATCGCTTTCAAACGGACAGAAGCTCAGAATCATCCTTCCGGGAAGAGGGCTTTTCACATCTGAAATTGTGAACAACGGACGGGAAATTGTGGTTTCTCTTCCGACACAGAAAGGACAGATTGTAATCGACGGGAAAGACTGGATAGGGCAGACAGTGAATGTTTATCTCTGGAGAAGCGGAGACGCGCGTTATGTGTTCGACACCACAGTCCTTGGGGAAAGCGCGTTTCTTGGCCATCCGTCTCTTCACCTTCAGCACACGACAAATCTTCTCCGGACGCAGAAGCGCAACGCGGTCCGCGCTAAATGCCATATCTACGCGAACCTTTATATCCTGAACGAAAAAGACATAGACTACAACAAAGTCGAGACAAAACCCGGCTACAAGTGCATAATCGAGGACATTTCAGAAAAAGGCGCTCTTATAAGAATCGGCGGAAAAGGCGTTCCTAACATCCAGCTGAAGCTTCAGTTCACAATGCAGAACAGGCTTATAATAATGTTCGGGATTGTAAGGACAGTTGAATACAGCGAGGAGATAAACCAGTCAAAGCTGCATTTTGAGTGCATCCATCTTGAAAACGATATGAAAAACCACATTTTAAGTTATGTATACAATATTCTTCCTCAGAGCGAAAAGGAAATTTACGACGCGATAAGCTTTACGGACAAGGACGCGCAGGAAGACGAGTTGGATAAAAGAGGCCCGGAAGATGAAAACGAAGGCGAAAACGACAGAATCCTTGATGAAAGCGGCGATATAAACGGAGAGGCGGACGATTCTGTCGAGGAGCTTTCAGCCGCGGAAGATGATGACATAATTCACGGAGGGCTGGATTATCCTGGACAGGAGAGCATCGGGGAAAAAGAAAAAGTTCCCGGGCTTCTTTAATGAATGGAGGCGGTTTTATGAAAAGATTTTCAGCGGCGGCGCTTTTTTTTATCTCGGCGTTCCTGTGTTTTCCCGAAGGCACTGAAAACCAGAAGAGATTCATAAGCGGAAACCTTCAGGACAAGACACAGAGCGTCCGCTCTTCTTCGGGAAGCGAGGCGGTTCTTCTTGCAAACCTTGCGCTTGATTTTGCGATTGAAAACAAAGAGATTCTCGGAGACGACAGGGAGCTTGACGCGCTTGCGCTCTCAGGAATTCTCGCGATTCCTTCTGATTTCATGGCGAAGGCTTCTGATTCGGAAAAGAAAAAGCTTTCCGACGATTTTTACACGATATACAATATGTTTTCAGACGAGAATGTCAAAATCTCGATTCTGAGAAGGCTTTCTGTGTTCAGGTTTCCTGACGGACGTTTTCCCTCTCTTCTGAATGAGTATCTGAAAACCGCGGAAATAAAAAAACAGAACGATTCGCTTGCGGAAGAGGTGATAAAAGCGCTTTCTTCAATCGGAAACAGCGATTCCTTTGTGATTCTTTATCTTCTGTGCGACGATCCTGCCTGGGCAGACTACAGGGAGAACATAAAAGATTCTGTCACGAAGCTGATGGAAAACTCTATTCCCCAGGCGATTT
>CAZSHF010000001.1:73159-145062 GCA_964606655.1 uncultured Treponema sp. | reverse complement strand
AACGTGTTCCGCTCGGGAAAACAAGAATCACTTGTCCTCGCCTCTTGCAGCTGTCTTCCTCCGCTCGGCATTGCTGGCATTTCCTGCAAAAATTTCCAGGCACGAACTCAAAAATTTTTCTGCGCTGAAGGTTGCCTCATATCCTGATGAGCACGGCTTACGCGCTTGTTAATAAATTACGTGTGGCTGAGTTCATCTAAACCTCCAAACAGGCACCGTCTGCGATCTTTTACTACTCACTTGTGCGGATTGATTTTCAAACAGAAGCCTTGCCTGCTCGCGTCCTTTATTGCTTGCGGCGGGAATCAGCATCAGGGCTCTCAGTATTCATATGGCACGGCTTCTCGGGCACACACGTTTTTGGCAGACACAGAAGACATCGCTTTGGCATCGGAATCAGCAGAAAGGGATTTTCGCTGGAGCTCAAACTTTTTTTTATGAGATTCATAAAACTCGCCATTTGATGTATGTAAAAAAAATCTCTAGCTTTTTTTAGTTGATTTTCAATCATTCTAGACCTACAATAAATACGGAGCGGATTTTATGAAAATTGCGGTTATCTTATTCGTCGGGATTTCCATCATTCTCTCATCCTGCGGAAATGCCGAAAACCCTTATCAGAACACTTCCCCAACAGACGGAACTTCCATCGCTGGAAACGCAGAATCAGCAAAAGACAATGAAATTTCCGGAACTGACATAGAAAACACACAGGACGACAAAATTTCTGTAACAGGAAACACAGAAAAAGAAATCGAAAACGTCGAAAAAGATTCAAAAAACCCGGAAGCTGAAGAAAAATCCGGAAACCAGAAAGACCAGGAAACCCACGGAGAACCGGGAAAACAAGCCGAATCAGAGAAAAACAGAACACCGGAAGAGCAAGCAAAACAATCTGAATCAAAAGGACAATCTGAGCCAGAAAAAACAGAAGAATCGTCTGAATCATCAAAAAACCTGGAATCAACAGAATCTCAAAAATCACAAGAATCAGACGAACAAAAAAAATCGACCGAAACTTCAGAACCGCAAGAAAAACTTGAGGAAGACAGCGGCAAAACCTCAGAAAAAGACAAACCAGAAGAAAAGGACAGCGGAAACACTCAGAAAAGCGAAAGCGATAACGAAAACTTCACAGACGGAATCCGCACGGTTTTTGCTCCAGGCATCACAAACGAAAACTTTTATGATGTGAACAAGCTCTGGGACGGAAACGACACGAATCTCTGCTGGGCCGCGACATCCTCAAACCTCATTGTCTGGTGGCAGGATTCATACGAAAAGAAAGGAAAAACTCTCCCTGAAAAAGCCGTGCGCGACGGAAACGAGATTTTCAGAATGTTCAGAAAATACAAAGGTGATGTTTCCGGAACTTTCATGAACGGAGTTCCATGGTATTTTGTCGGAAACCAGTCAGGAAAAGGCGGAGCGGACGGAGGATTCCTGCTTGATTTATGCGGAATCGAATGGAATCCTATGAGCCCGAAGGCGTATTCTTATTACGATGAAGGAAAATTCTCCAGCTTACGCGATTTTTCGGACATTCTCATATCTGAACTGAAAAAAGGCGCGGCAGGTCTCAAGCTTCACAACACATACGACCACGCGATAACTTTGTGGGGCGCGGATTATGACACTTCAAGAAATGTGAACGCAATTTATGTCACAGATTCCGACGACCGTTTTTCCGGAATGAAAAGATATGAAGTGGCCTTCGACGGAAAAAACATCGTGATGAAGAACTACGACGCCTCATACAATAAAATAACAGGAGCGATGTTTCTTTACGCGCCGTAAACCTGCTTAAACCTTTTTTACAAGACTAAAAGCAAAGGAGCGCCGCTATCAAGTCCGGATCACTCCGAAGGTTCTGAATCAGATGAGGAAGAAGTTTTCTTGCTTTCCGAAGAAAGAACATCTTCCCTTTTCTTTATCTCTTCTGAAAGCCTTTTTATCTCTTCCATTATCGAAGGAACGCCATCGTCTGAAACAGAAATCTTGGCTTTTGGGTCCGCGGAGAACGCGCCGAAAACAAGCTCCCCGAGTTTTTCATACTGGTCTTTACGTTTTGACTCGAACTGCTTTTTTTCTATCCGGATCACACTTTTGTCGCTGAAATCCTGGACAGCGTTTCCCGCTTTTCCAAAGGCTTTTTTCGAGCCTTTCACAAATTTTTCAAATCCGTCTTTGAATTTGCTCTTGAATTCGTCTTTTGTCATAACTGCCTCCAGATATTCTATAAAATTTATACAAAACGGCTGTTTTCAATATAACCATTTTTCAGGGTATTTTCAGATTATTTTTTATGCCCGTAGATTTTGTAGTTCATCCACTGGAAAATCTGATGCTCGTTCTCAAGTTTTGTGAGCCATTCCGTGCTTACAGTCTTTGAGCCCAGGGCGTCGAAAACCGCAGTGAAATCATTTATGTGCTGCTTGAAACGGATTTCGGCGTATTCAGGCTCCTCGTCGTTTTCAATCATCTTCGCCCAGCCGGAAGACTGCGCGAGAACCAGCTCTTTCGCGCCAAGATTCAAAAGCCGCGCCTTTAATCCTGTGTCGCCCGGAAATCGTTCTGAAAGGTCGACCATACGCTCGCTCGCTTTTCTTGCGTAACGCATCATCCAGCTGTTCTTGCTTGAAAGAAATTCCTCGCCGTAGCCAAGAGGACTTGCCGAGCCGTAGCAGGGATGGATTTTCTGAATCTTGTACTGCCTGCTCATGAAGTTTTTCGGAAGCTCAAAGGAGATTCCGTATTTTTCACAGCCTGTGAAAAGCCTCTCAAGAAAACACAAGCCTTCTGCCCATTTTTTTCTCAGCTCATTCAAGTCAAGAGCGACTGTAAGAGAAAGCTCCGGCTCGTTTTCAAGGCATTTTTCCGCTTCCTTGAAAAGCGAAAGTTTTTTTGAAAGAAAATCGTCCGCGTCTTTTTCCGCCTCTGACGTTGCTTCTGAAAAACTGTAGAGCGTATTCTTAGTCTGCGTCTTGCTCCAGTATTTATAGCCGAACGAATAGCGCGGTCCGCCTTTTTCTATGAACGGAAAGACATCCTCAGGCTCCGCGTCAAACGCGGCGTCCCTGTCTGTCGAAAGATAAACATCTTTTCCTGAATATCCGTCCTCTCCGAAAATCTCCTCGTCCGCTTTGTCGTATTTGCTGAACACCGCGAGAGAATTTTCAAATCTCGCAGGGGAGAAAATTCCTTTTTCAGGCTCGTTGTCGGAAAATAGAAAACTCCTTGAGTCAAGGACAGTGTAGTTGAATTTGAATGAACGGATATATTTCTCGCATTCAGGATAATATCCGAGCTCAGGAAGCCAGAAACCTTCAGGCATCTCTCCGAAAAACGCTTTGTAGGCAAAAAGCCCTGTTTCAATCTGGGCGTTTATCACTTCAGGCATATCGTTGTAATGCGGAAGGAAAATATCTGTTCCGCAAGTCGCGACAAGCTCGACAAATCCTTTTTTATGGAAATCAAGGAATTTCCTGAGAATTCTTCCTTTGTATTTTTCGTGGAGAGATTTTGATTTCTCGTTCTTTTCAAGGCATCTTGTTATGTTTCCTGCCATTTCAGGCGAAGATGAAGATTTTTCAAGCTCGCGTTTTCCGAATTCAATACGCCTTTCAACCCATTTCTCATACTGGCTTTGGATTTCAGAATCGTCAAGCAAAGCGCAGACAGAAGGAGAAAGGACAAGGGCGACTTTGAACGGAACATTTCCCGCCTCAAGACGCTCGAACATATCAAGAAGAGGAAGATAAGTCTCGTTCATCGCCTCGAAAAAACGGTTCATGACAGAAACATATTTTTTAGCCTCTTCGCCAGTGTGTTTTATATATTCCGAAGAAGCGTTCAGCACAAGCACAATTTTTTTATCCGACATTTATAACTCCGCATCCTTTATTCAAGAAAATGATTCCCGATGGTTCTGGTAATGTTTTAAAATAAGCTCTTCTGTTCCCGAAATTTTCATCACAGGCGAAAGATTTTCAGTTTTTCCCGGCTTTATGTTTGAAAGAAGACGCAGGCTTTTCGGCATTTCAAGGACATTCGAGGAAGCAAGAATATCAATGATTCCGTCAAGATTGAAAAGAAGGTCGACACGGAAAAATTTCTTTCCCGAAGGAAGAAAAACATATTGTCCGTTGTCATCGCCTGAAATCTGGAAATCAAAATATTCGTCAGGCTTTATCTGATTTTTTTCCGAATAAGAGTTGACACGGAGCTTGATTTCGCTCACAAGCGCGTCCTGAAGAGAAGCCTGGTCGGCCTCGCTTATGTTCCAGTAGATGAAAGCCCAGGCAGGATTTCTGAGCATGATCTTCACTTCTGTGGAATTGTATGATTTTGGAAGCAGCTCGTTTTCCTGAATTTCAATCTCTTCCTCTGAGACTTTCAGTTCTGAATCATCAAATGAAGTCTCAGTCTCGCTCACAGCCTCAAGAATCTCTCCGATCAGAAATCCTCTGTTTATATTTTCCGAAACATCAATGCTGTGCTTGTCCGCCATTTCAAGAAGCTCTGAAAACGAAAGCGTTTCAAGGTAAGCACGGTTTATAGAATCATTTAGCATAAAAAGGATTTTCTAACAAAAAGGAATCATAGTCAAGGGAACGAAAATATGATTCAGTCGTCAAAAAGAAGATAAAAATTTTATTGAGAATTTTTACGGGAGTTAAAATAAAAGGCTGCCTGAAAACAAAAGAATGAAACTCCAGCGTCATTTTGAAAAAGCCGGAATTTCATAAAAGATGCGTTTTCATCCAGCGTCATGAATTTTCAAGGCAGCCTTCTACAGATTTTTCTTATCGCTATTTAAGGCAGGCGGCGATTCTTTCAAGAACCTTTTTCCTGTCGAGAGGCTTGATGATATAGTTTTTCGCTCCGAGAAGAAGAGATTTTTTCACAAGCTCTTCTTTTCCCAGCGCGCTTACCATCACGACCCTTGCGGTCTTGTCAAAATTCATAATCTGCTCAAGAGCGGTGATTCCGTCCATCCTAGGCATTGTAATGTCCATTGTGACCAGATCGACATTCGGAGCGAGCTCCTTGTATTTGTCAACGCCTTCCTTTCCGTCGGCGGCGGTCGCTACAACTTCATAGCCTTCGCTTGTAAGAATCTGTCCTAACTGTTTGGCGACGAACATAGAGTCATCGACAATCATAACTCTGTAGTTTGTTCCGTCGGCTTTCAGACCCTCTGGAGGTCTTTCATTGATTGTAGGAAAGTCATTCACTGTTTTCATTTTTTTCTCCTGATTATGCGCGTTCACGTATCGCTACGTTTACTTCAATTTTTCCACATTCAGTAATAAGAGGAACAATTAAGGCTTCAACATTTTCAGAGGTTCCGCTTAAAGCTGCAATTTCCATTTTCTGGCCGGCGAAAAGAGCCGGCGGTGTAAGATCGAACTTGAAATTAAGCTCATGCAGTTTTGTAACCGCCTGCGCCGTGATAAGATTCGCAAGCTCGCTGATTGTCGCTTTCGCAAGGTCGTCAAACTCAGGAAGCTCTTCTCCGTTCATTTTTGACGCTATGTTCAAAGCTGTTTCCATTGTCATGTCAAAAAGGACGCGACCTTCAACATCGCCTGCAAGACCTACAAGCGCCGCGACACCCATCACAGGCATCGCTGTTGATTTCAAGTAAAGATTGCCTCTTTTCACTTCGCTTCCACCTAAAACCTCTTTCAGAACCCTGTAAGAAGTTTCTACAAATGGATTAATATACTCGACTCTCATTAGTAACTCCTATTACTGTTTTTTGTATGCAGTCAGCGGACCGACCGTATGTTCAATAAAATCAGAGAAATCAACTTTCTCATTGTCGCCGATAAAAAGCAATCCGTTGCCTTTAAGCTTCTCGTCAAAGTCAGAGACAACGCCGGTCACGGAAGCCCTGTCGATAAAAGAAAGCAAATCCCGCGCGAAAACCAGATCTGTCATAGGAAGCGCGTTCGTGTGAAGACAATCATGATACTCGAACATTATGCTGTCTTTAATCTCTTTATTGAAAGTGTCCTGGCCGGAAGCGTTTTTTGAAAGATAAGGCGAAAGCCAGCCCGAACTTGCTGATGCAGGAACTGTAAGAAGCGGAGCGTTGGACACATTCAGAAGGTCAATGTCCTGCGCGTAAATCCGGATTTTCGCGTCCGGATAGCGCTTTGCAAGAACGCAGGCAAGACAGTAAGTCTCAGGGCCTTTTCCGCAGCCAGGATTCCACACGACAATCTGCTTCGCGTTGTTTTCAGGAAGGATTTTATATACAGCGTCCGCATATTCGCTTGTCCACCACGAATCGCTGCAGGCTGACCAGAACGGCTTAAGAAAAAGCTCCGCATCAGATTCAGACTGAAGCTGGATGCCGGCTCCTTTCCTTTCGTTTTTCCATTCAGAGTAACGGTGTCTTATCCATTCCTCATTGACTTCAGACACAGAAAACTTCTTGTAGTTCTTGAGGCTTTCTATTATAAAGTGAAGATTCTTCTCATCCTCTTCCAGAGCCTTTGACGAATCAGTTTTCGAAGGCTCATCCTTGCCGCTTTTCAGATCCGCAGAAACAGAAGAAGCGATTTTCTTTTCAGGAGCATTTCCATCAGGCGCAGAAACTTTTCCGCTGAATGACTGCTGGCCCGAGCCGGAACCGACAGGAACAGAAGCAGACTGAGGATTTTCAAGAGTTTCCTTCGAGAAAATGCTTTCAATATCCAGAAGAATATAAAGACGCTTGCTGCTTTCAACTACGCCTGAAATGTATTTGACATTCACATCGCTGAAAAGCGGATGCGGCGGCTGGATTGTGCTTCGCTGGACACCGACGACTTTATCGATTTTATCGACAATCACACCGAAAATCTGTCCTTTCACATTGAGAATCAGAAGATTCTCAAGCCCGTTCCTGTTCTTTTCAGGAAGCGGAATGTTGAAGAAAATCCTTAAATCCAGAATCGGAATAATCTCGCCACGCAGATTGTAGACACCGACAACAAACGGAAGCACATTGGGAACAAAAGTGAAATTTCCCGCCTTGGCGATTTCCTTGATATACATTATGTCAATCGAGTAATCTTTCCCGGAAAGAGAAAAAGTCACCATCTTGAAATCAATTGTAGTCTGCTGCTTTCGCGACTCGTCGCGTTCCGCATCGTTTGAAACAACCGCCAAAGGAGATTGCACAGAATCATCTGCAACAAGAATAGAATCAATAGTCATATAACCTCGCTAAATAGCCGTTTTTTCAATCAGCCGCTGGGCAGCAATATCCTGCTTCACGCTCAGATCCAGAAGCTGGGAAACATCGATAATCAGAGAGACAGAACCGTCGCCAAGGATTGACGCTCCCGCGATTCCAGGAGAGTTTGTGAACTGGTCACGCAAAGGTTTTATCACAACATCTTCCTCTCCAACAAGGGAATCGACCATGATTCCGACTTTCTTGTCTTTTGAGCCTACAATGACAATATTGCAGAACTCGTCGGAAGAAGCCTCCTGAATTCCGAAAAGGCGCGAAAGACGGAGAACGCTTATCACTTCATTCCTGACATTGAGAACCTCATAGTTGTCTATTGTCTTTATATCAGACTGAAGTATTCTCTGGCTTTCGATTACAGACGCAATCGGAATCGAATAGATTTCTTTTCCTGCCTTGACAAGAAGTCCCTGGATAATCGCAAGCGTGAGCGGAAGCCGGATGCTGAATGTGGTTCCTTTTCCTTTTTCAGATGAAACCGAGACAGTTCCGTTCAGCTTGTCAATCATTGTCTTGACAACATCAAGACCTACGCCGCGGCCTGAAACATTAGTGATTTTTTCAGCAGTGGAAAATCCAGGAAGGAATATAAGCTGCTGCGCCTCTGTTTCTGTAAGCTGCTTGTCAGGATGGATAAGACCTTTCTCGATGGCCTTTTTCTTAACCTTTTCAGTATCGATTCCGGCTCCGTCGTCAGAAATGTCAATTATTATGAGGTTTCCTTCGTTGGAGGCTTTCAGAAGAACCCTTCCAGTTTCAGGCTTTCCGTTAGCCTTTCTTTCTTCAGGGCTTTCAACTCCGTGGTCAACAGAATTGCGGACGCAGTGCATGATAGGGTCAAGAAGGTCCTCGACAACGGACTTGTCAAGCTCTGTGTCCTCTCCTTCAATCACAAGGTCGACCTTTTTGTTCAGGTCGCGCTGAAGGTCGCGGACGACACGCGGAAAACGGCTGAAAATCTGGTTTATCGGGACCATTCGTATTTTCATAACGCCTTCCTGAAGCTCGCTTGCGATTCTTCCGAGATTCTGTGTGGAAGAACGGAGTTTTGAAGTTATGTTTTTAAGCTCGGCGTCGTCTGTGTCAAAAATATTGTCCAGTCCGCCGTATTCATTCATAATTTCAGTGCGCACTTCCCTTATGCTTTTTCCGTTCTGAATCTGCTCCAGATAATCAGGAAACCTCTCAAGAAGCTGATGGAACGAGCTTTTCAAAGTGCTTTCCGCCGTCTGAAAATGAAGAAGCTCTTCGCCCAGAGTGCTTGCAAGCTGGTTGAAAGAAGCCTTTGTGATTACAGTTTCGCTCACAAGGTTCATCAGGGAATCAATCCGTCTTGAATCAACGCGGAGAACCGAACTCTGCTGAAGAGCGTGTCCTGTTCCGCCGTCCTTCTTTTCAGGCTCTTTTTTCTCAGGCTGGGAAGATTTCGTTTCATTCTGAGGTTTTTCAGGAGCTTCCGCCTTGGATTCAGGCGCGGTTTCCGGCTCAGATTTTGAAGCCTCAGTCTCCTGAACAGTTTCTGCCTTTTTCTCGGCAGGAAGCTCTTCCACATCCGAGACAGAACCGCTTTCCGAGACAGGAGCAGAAACAATCTGCGCGTCCGTCGCAAGGGTCACATCGCCAAGGAAAGCGACATTCTCGATTTTCTCCTGGCTTTCTTCAGACGCAAGATAGTAATAGACAAACTCGTAGAATTCATCCTCGTAAAGCGCGTCAAAATCAGGAACAGTCTTGAGGACGCTTCCAAGCGCTTTCAGAGCGGCAAAAACCTGGATTCCGCCGACAGAATTCATCGGGTTGTTCTCGTCAAACCTTACAGAAACACGCCAAAGATTCTGTTTTCCTTCGCAGGCGGATTTAAGCTCGGAGAATTCGCTTTCAGAAAGAGCCGGATATTTGAACACATTTCCTCCGGCGCTTTGAGGAGCAGAAACTTTCGGCTCAGGCTTAGGAGAAACAGAAGGACCTGTTCCGCTAGGCGGCTTTGATTTTGACTTCTTTTCGCCTTTCTCCGGAATATAAGCCTGAAGCTTTGAGACAAGCTCATCGATATTCTCTTCGTAGACGCTTCCGTTCGCGCGGGCCTCGAGCATCGCCTTTATGACATCGATAGAGGACAAAAGAATATCGACTACATTCTCGTCTACGGAAAGCCTGTCGCTCCGTATTTCGTCAAGAACATCCTCGACTTTATGTGTAAAGCCGGACAGCTCGTTCATCTCGACTGTGGCAGAACCGCCTTTCAAAGTGTGAGCGGCGCGGAATATTTCATCAACGGCCTCGTGGTTGTTCGGGTCATTTTCGATTACAAGGACATTGCTTTCAAGAGTCTCAACCTGCTGTTCGGCCTCGGCAAAAAAGTCTTTGAGCAGTTCCTCGTTGTTCGGATCAAGATAGTCACTCATATATCTAGAATTATATACCTAAATCGTCATAATTCAAGCAAAATTCCGACAAATTCTTAAACCAGTGATTCCCAAAGGATTGAAAAAGTTCTGAAAAAACAAAAAAATTGAGCAGGACTGATTTTCTCAAGTCCTGTCAAGATAAGGCGAAAGAATGCCGATAATGAGAAGGGAATTTTGTCTTCAGGAGTTTTATTTATGAAGAAATCAAAACACGTTTTTACCGTCAGGGCTCTTGTTTCAGCGGCGCTGTTTATTCTTGCAGAGCCGGCATTTTCAGAAATTTCGTTCAACGGGCTTGCAGGAGCAAGGATAGGATTCAGCTCAGACCCGGCGGAATCAGAATTTTCCCCGCAGCTTAAAATCGACAGTTTTTTCGCGGGACAGATGAACCTTTCGGAAAACCTTTTCCTTCACGGAGAATTCACGCTGAAAACTCCCGACCTGATAAAAAATTCCGCCTTTGAGGAAATAGACGCGAAATTCAGAATCGACGAGCTTTCACTTATTTTAAGAAGCAATTATCTGGGGCCGACAAATTATTTCAGCGTTTTCATCGGAGCTTACGAGCCGATCGGCTCTGACATCTTTTTAAGGCGGCATTTCGGAATTCAGCCAATCGCGTCAAAACTCACAGAAAGCTGGCTTGGAACCGCAGGCTCGATAATCTATCCGCTTTCAGGAGCCGGCATTTCAGATGTGATGCATTTTGTGAATCAGCCGGGCGCGCTTGGATTCTACGCTTATGTGAACCACGAGCTTGACGACAGTTATGTGCTGAACTTTGACGGAAGGCTCGCGTTCGCCTACAAATATCTGAAGCTGGACATTTCGACAGGAATCGGCGCTCCTCTGAACACAGAATACTATGACGACGCCTATGTTGTAATCACAAAGCTTTACTGGAGAGTCGGAGGAAACATTTTAGCCGGAAATCCGCACAGCTTTTCCCTTTACATTCAGGCAGGAGCGTCAGAAATTCCTTTCTCAAAGTCGAACACAAAAATCTCGTTCTCAGACATAAACACATATCTGCTTTTCGAGCCAAGGATGAACTTCTCAAGATTCAGCATCGACCTGAGCGTGTACAGTTTTCCAGAGGAGACAGCAGAGACGCTTCTTTTTGTCGACAACACGCTCGGGGCAAACCTGAACTTCTACACAGACGAGTTCTATATCAGAAACCAGCCGTTTGTGTTCGGGCTGAACAGTTCCCTTTCGTTTCCGGGAAAAACGCTTATGGACATAAAAGAGATAGGAACATTCTTTAATGAAGACTTCGACATCTGTGTCGCGCCTTATATGTCGACAAAATTCCTGAACGGCTCTCTGAACGCGATGGTGAAAATAAACGTGATGGATATTGTGGAGAAAGCGTGGCACAAAGGATTCGGAATCAGCCTGGGATATAAAACACAGTTTTAACAATTTATAATTAATAATTTACAATTTATAATTGAATGGGGTTTTAGGGGCTTTGCCCCTAGGCGAAGGGGTAGAGAGCAAGCGCAAGCAAGGCTTGCGAATGCGAACGAGGGGAAGGCTTTCCCCATCCAATTATAAATTATGCATTCAACATTATTAATTGCTAATTATTAATTTACTAAGTCTTTCGCACGCTTCGTTTACATCTTCGTGATGTCCGAACGAACTAAAGCGAATAAAACTTTCGCCGCTTGGTCCAAATCCAGAGCCCGGAGTTGTAACAATGTGGCACTTGTCCAAAAGCAAATCAAAAACTTCCCAGCTTTTCTTGCCCGGAAATTTTGCCCAAACATAAGGACTGTTTCCAGTTGAATAAAGAGTTACACCAGCTTTTTTAAAGTTTTCGCCGCGCAATGTTTCTTCAATTTTTTTAACGTTTACCAAATAATAATCGATAACGTTTTTCATTGCTTCTATTCCTTCTGGTTCAAGACAAGCAAGTCCGCCTGCCTGAGCAATATTAGAAGCGCCGTTAAAAAGCGTTGTCATAACGCGATTCCAGTCTTTGTTTACGCTTGTTCCGTCGGCAAACTTTAAGTCGTTTGGAACAATTGACCACCCCAAGCGAACGCCTGTAAATCCTGCTGGTTTTGAAAAAGAATTTACTTCGATTGCGCAAGTTCTGCTTCCTTTAATTTCGAAAATTGTTTTAGGAAGTTTTTCATCGCGAATAAATTCTCGGTAAGCGGCATCGTAAATAATTATGCAGCCGTTTGCGTTTGCAAAATCAACAAGACGAGTTAAATTTTCTTTTGTTGCGCACGCGCCAGTTGGATTATTTGGAGAGCAAAAATAAATTAAACTGTTTTTCTTTACTTTAGATAAATCCGGGAAAAAGTTGTTTTCTGGAACGCAAGGCATATATGTAATTCCTTTGTAGCCGTTTGCGCCGTTTTTTCCAGCAGCTCCAACAATTACAGAGCCGTCTACATAAACCGGATAAGCCGGATCTTGAACTGCGACTTTTACTTTAGAACCAAAAAGAGTTTGAATCCGCGCAATATCGCATTTTGCGCCGTCGGAAATAAAAACTTCGTCTTCGGTTGCCATTCCTTTGTACCAAGTTTCTGCAATCTTTTTGCGAAGGCTTGTATTTCCTTGTGCGTCGCCGTAGCCAGAATAGCCTTCTTTAGTAGAAAGTGCCATTGAATAGTCCGCCATTGCTTTTGCAATAAAAGTCGGAAGCGGTTCCGTTGTATTTCCAATGCTTAAACTGATGATTTTTGCATCAGGATGTTTTTGCTGATACTCGCGTCTTCTGCGAGCAACTTCCGGGAACAAATATCCCGCAGTTAAATTGGCAAAGCCAGAGTTTCGTTTAATCATGGAAATCATTTTATTGAATTGCGGAATCAATTGCAATTCGTGGCATCCAGCCATTTTTCATACTGAAACTGACATTCCGCCGGTTTTGTGGTACTTTTATCGCTATGGAAACTTTGGAAAAAGCCCTTTACCTTATTCCCCAGAGCCTCGGGGAAAATCCGCGCGAAGATGTGATTCCACAGGGAAACAAAGAAATAATCAGAGGAATAAAAGATTTCATTGTCGAAAGCAGAAAATCCGCCGTCCGTTTTCTTCTGAAAGCTGTTCCTGAAAAAAACATCGACGAATGTTCATTCAGGGAACTGAACGAGCACACAGATTTAAAAGAAATTTCCGATTATCTGAATCCGGTTCTAAAGGAAAACAAGCCTATGGGAATCATAAGCGACGCGGGCTGTCCTTGCGTTGCAGATCCAGGCTCCGCCGCGGTTGAAATGGCGCACAGAAAAAACGTGCGCGTGATTCCGCTTGCAGGGCCTTCATCGATTCTTCTTTCGCTTATGGCAAGCGGATTTTCAGGGCAAAGCTTCGCGTTCAACGGCTATCTTCCTGCAAAGCCGAACGAGCGGGAGTCAAAGCTGAAGCAGCTTGAAAACAAAGCCTACAGGGAAAACCAGACCCAGATTTTCATCGAGACGCCTTACAGAAACCGGAAAATGTTCGAGTCTATCCTAAAGACTTTGAAAGGCGAAACAAAACTCTGCGTCGCAAAAGGAATCACTCTTCCTGACGAGCTCATAAAAACAAAGACAGTTTCAGAATGGAAGAAAAGCGGCTTTCCCGGAACTGAAAAGATTCCTTCAGTCTTTTTAATCTATAAGTGAACATAAATAAATAAAAGAACATAAAAAACTACGGAAAAACAATTTTCAAGGAAAAAAACATGGACAAATCTTACCTATTCTTTGACATCGAATGCGCGAACTGTTTTGACGGAATCGGAAAAATGTGCTCATTCGGATATGTCCTCACCGACAGATATTTCAAGGTTCTTGACTCGGACGATGTTGTGATGAACCCGGAATGCGAGTTCGACTGGTATCTTTTTTCGCCGAAAAACAGATGTCCTCTCGCCTACTCAAAAGACTATTTCAGGGCGCAGCGCAATTTTGAAAGCTATTACAAGCCGATAAAAAAGCTTCTTGAAGAAGCGGACAGAACCATAATCGGATTTGCAAGCCAGAACGATGTGGGATTCATTGTCTCAGCCTGCGAACGCTACAATCTTCCTGCGATAAACTTTTCCTCATATGACATCGCGAAAATCCTTGAGAACGACAAGCAGAAAAAAATGAGGCTCGCAGAATGGTGCGAATTCTACGGAATCGATATTTCAAACATAAAAGCGCACAAAAGCAAGGACGACGCGATGATGACAATGCTTCTTGCAAAAGCGTTCTGCGAAGAGAAAAACACAGAGATTCAGGAAGTGATTGAGAAAAACAAAGGGATAAAGCTTTCCGTCGGAAAATATCTTGAGCAGAGGGAAATCTCGCGGCACAACAAGGAAATGTCGGAAAAAATCAAAGGGCTTTACGGGAAAAAATGCCGAGCCCGCCTTTCTGACCGGCTTGAAAGAGAGCTGTTCGCTTTCGGCTACAAGATTTTCAATGATATCGACGAGTCTTACGCGGCGGCGAACCTTGTCTACAAGCACGGAGGAATTCTCCAGAAGCATCTCAAGTCCTCAGGAACTCTCCTGATTCAGGACGGAACAGAAGACAAGACAATAAAAAGCATTGAGTCAAAAGGACTTAAGACAATGACGATTGAAAAACTCAAGGAAATCACGAATCTTGAGAACAAAGCCGAAAGATAAAAAAAACGATTTTTTCAGGAATTTCCCGATTCTGATATTGACACTTTTTTCTCATTTGAATATATTACTTTCACATTCGCAAATGAATGCCGGGCTATTAGCTCAGGTGGTAGAGCACCGCCCTTTTAAGGCGGCTGTCGATGGTTCGAGTCCATCATAGCTCAAAAAAAACGCTTCCGGGAAACCGGAAGCGTTTTTTTTTGCTCCTGAAGAAAAACAGAAAAAATTTGAAAACCAGCCTTTTCTTTGAAAAATCAATAAAAAAATCTAAATATTTTCTAAATTCATATTGACATTATTTTTGTTTCGATGTACATTTAAGTCAGCTTGTAAATAAGCTGATAAACTCTCTCCGATGTCCTCATAAGAGGACGGCAGAGCCTCTGGATAGCGTTGCTGTTCGGAGGCTCTGTTTTTTAACAGAGGGATTTTTCCGGCTTTACTATTCCTTCAGGACACAAAAACCAGACCGAAAAATCAAAACTTGACATCAGGCTTCCAATCTTACTATCTTTAAAGACAAAAACTGGAGTCATCATGGCAGAAAAAGAAAACAAAACAGCAAAAGCGCGGAAATTCAGTACAAGAATCATCGCATGGATTTTATTTCTTGCAGTCGCGACAGCCGCGCTCGTAAGCAGCGCATTCATTGTGGACGAGACGGAACAGGCGGTCATAACAAGATTCGGAAAATACGAAAAGACTTTAGGTCCGGGACTTCACATAAAAATTCCGTTCGGAATAGACAAAAGCTACACAGTTCCTGTAAAAGTCGTGCAGACAGAACAGTTCGGATTCAAGACAATAAAATACGGAAGAGAAAACGAATACAGAAACAACATAACTTCGGAATCAACAATGCTGACAGGCGACCTGAACATTGTCGATGTGGAATGGATTATCCAGTACAGAATCATAGAGCCAAGGCAATGGCTTTTCGGCGTCAAGGAAAAAGAACAGACAATACGGGACATCTCGCGTTCTGTCATAAACACTCTGGTCGGAGACAGGGCGATTCTTGATGTGATGGGAAGCGAGCGGGCGACAATCGAGAACCTTGCGCTGGACATGATGAACGAGAACTTCAAGTCTCTGGGGCTTGGAATAAACGTGATAACAGTGAAGCTTCAGAATATAGTTCCTCCGAGCGGAGTCCAGGAGGCGTTTGAAGACGTGAACAAGGCAATCCAGGACATGAACAGATTCATAAACGAAGGAAAAGAGGCGTACAATTCTGAAATCCCAAAGGCGCAGGGAGAAGCGGACAAACAGCTTCAGATTGCGGAAGGATACGCCGCGGAACGGGTGAATATGGCGCGCGGAGATGTCGCAAGGTTCAATTCGGTTTACGATGAGTATGTGAAAGCCCCGAAAGTAACAAAAGACAGGATTTATCTTGAAACCATGGACGAGATTTTCGGCGACGAGAAAAAGCCTGCCCTGATTGACGGAAAACTGAACAATATCCTTCCGATAAAGCCGCTTTCAGGCGCATCGAATTAAGCGGCAGGAAAAAAACAAGCAGAACGGCTTACGAAGCCTCTCAAAACAGACGAACGGATAAAACCAAAAAGCGTCTGATTACTTTCAAAAAACTGGAGAACAGAATGGGAACATCAAACAAAAAAACAAAGAGAATAATCTGGACTGTTGTCATAATCGCCGCGCTTGCGGTTCTTTTTCTGATAACAGGGCCGCTTTACATAATCAACGAAGGAAACCAGGCTGTGGTCACAAGGTTCGGAAGCATTGTGTCCACAAAGACAGAAGCCGGACTTTACCTAAAAATGCCTTTCATCGACCAGGTCACGACTTATCCTAAACTTGTCCTTTCCTTGGACGGAGACAGCCAGCGGATTCCGACAAAAGAAAACCAGTTCATAATCGTTGACACGACAAGCCGATGGAAAATCGTGGATCCTGAAAAATTCTACCAGAGCTTCAAAACGCTTGAAAGCGCGTACAACAAGCTCAGCGACATAATCGATTCATCGACAAGAACTGTGATAACGCAGAACAGATTAAGCGAAATCGTGAGAAGCTCGAACATAATAAACGAAAAGCAGGACAAATCTGACGATGACCAGGACGACGAAACAAAGGAAATCGAGTCGCTTGTGAATGTGAACAACGTGAACGAGTCGGTGACAAAAGGACGGAACGAGCTCTGCAAGCAGATGACAGTCGAGGCGAACAAGCTTGTCCCAGAATACGGAATCGAGCTGATTGACATTGTCCCGCGCCAGATAAAATACTCCGATGAGCTTACAGAAAGCGTCTATAACAGAATGATAAAGGAACGAAACCAGGTCGCTCAGGCTTACCGTTCTTTAGGCGAAGGAAAAAAAGCCGAATGGATGGGAAAACTTGAGAACGAGAAAAGGACAATCCAGTCGGAAGCGTACAGAAAAGCCGAAGAGACAAAAGGAAAAGCGGACGCCGAGGCGGCAAGAATTTACGCTTCCGCTTACAACAAAGACCCGGAATTCTATAATTTCTGGAAAAGCATGGAATCTTACAAGCAGACTTTGAAAGGCTACGACGCGACTTACAGCACAAACATGGATTATTTCAATTACCTTTACTCGCCGGACGGAAACCGCTGACAAAAAAAAACGGGCAAGGCTGAAAACAAGAAAAGGCGGACATCAGAAAAAATTATGGATGAAATTTTAACTTCTTCAGAAAAGACGCTTCTTAAAACATCCCTGAGCGAGGAAAGCTTTGCAAAGACAAAATTCTCGCGGCTTCTGGACGAAACAGGTTTTATTGTCAGAAAACAAAAGAACGGAAAACCTGAATTCATTGAATGGAAATTCACAGGAAGCAAAACCATAGACGATGAAGTCTTTTTTGAGGGAGAAAATTTCTGCGGCGAGACAGTCTCGTCTATTCTTGTGAAAGCGAACGAAGGCGGGAAAAAAGATTCCGACAAAGCGAAAGATGCGCTTTTCTCTCTCGTTGAGACATACACATCCGCGATTGAAAATTCAGTTCCGCTTCCATGCTCAAGCGTTTTCGGAATCCTTTGCAAGAAGTCCGGAAGCAAAAACAAAGGCGGAAAAGAGAAAAAATCAGAAAGCGGAAAAGCAGATAAAGAAAGAGCGCAAAAAAATCCTTCAAATCCTGAAAATCATGCGCAGGAAGAATTCCTTTTTGTTCCCGAAAAGACATTCGACAGATGCGCCGCGAATCTCGGAAAAAAAGGCTACACGGTAATGCAAGAGCCTTGGAGAGACGCGGCACTGCAAGGAAAAGACGCGCTCTGTTTTTCACGCGCGGTTTTAGCGTATTTCGCGCTCACAAAGAATCTTCCTTATCCGCCTCAGAAAACCGACAAAAGCGTGAACATCTCATACCAGAATTTTCTTCCGCTTGAATACGCCGTAAACGGAATAAACAGAAAACTTTCCGCCTGCGTGAACAGAAACCTTTCGGGAAAAAACACAGGCACGGACTTTCCTCTTTCTGAATTCAAAGAAGAGCTTTTCAATCCTGAAAAGAGAAAACCCGAATGCAGCGAAAAGGATTTTGAAAAGAAGAAAAGCGCGTTTCTCCTGAAGCAAAGACGGAAAATCGCCCGCGCGCGGAAGCTCGCCAAAGCCAAAGGAATCATTGCGGCTTCTCTTCTTGCCTTGATTTTTGTGTCGGCCTTCACGGCGACCGCGATAAACGAAAATTCAAAGAAGCCTACGACAATCGGGCTTGACTCTTCACAGACAACAGAAGTCTTTTACCAGGGAATTCATAAAATGGACACAGACCTGATGCTCGCGTCCGCAAAAAACTGTCCTGAAGCGCAAAGCTACATTTCGCGGATTCCGCAGATTTATGTCGTCGCGAACATGAAAAGCGCGTACAACTTTGAAAGCGGAATCTCAACGCCGGAAAACTGGATGTTCTTCGAGCCGGCTTCTTCAAGAGCATACTCGCATTTTATATACGGAATAACAAATTTCACTGTAGACGGAAAACCTTCGACGCTCAACAATAAAATCCCTTCAAGAAAAGAGCACAAGCCGCGGCTTAAAAGCGAAAACGGAATGCGGCTCGACAATCTTTCAAGGACGGAACACAAAGTCCACTACTGGCTCGTGCACAATGTGGACAACCAGATCCAAATCGACGAATACACGACAAAAGTTAACCTGAAATGGGTAAAAAATTCCTGGCAGATTTCGTTTCTTGAAGAAGTCTCAAAAACCGAAACAGTGGACACTGAAATTTTCTCGGCGGAATACAAGGCCGCCTTTGAACAGAAAAACGGAGACTACTTTGCTTCTATCTCATCTTTGAAAGAAAAATATCCGTGGCTTCCGAGTGAGAAATCGCTTTCCGAAGAAAAAGAAAAACTCGACGCTGTGGGATATTTTTTCTGACAGAAAGAGGACATTTTTTTTATCCCGAAACCTGAATCTTATTTCTCCTGCCGCATTTTTCCCAAGGCAAAACATTTTCAAGTCAAAATGACACTTTGTCATTTTTTGTCATATTGACCATCGCTTCCGTTTTTTGTATCATTTTAAAAGTTTTATATCATTTTGATTTTTGGGGGCTTTTCCGTGGAATACAATCTTGAAAAACAGCACGAAAAAGGAAAACTGCACGCAATCGAAAGAATCTCTAGGCTTTGCGACAAAGGTTCTTTCGTTGAAATTTATTCTGGAGTCCGCCACAACTGCACAAGTTTCGGCATGGACAAAAAAGACATTCCTTACGACGGAGTAATCACAGGATTCGGAGCGGTAAACGGCAAAAAGGTTGCTGTATACGCGCAGGATTTCACAGTCCAGGGCGGCTCGCTCGGAAATATGCACGGAGAAAAAATCGCAGAGCTTATAGACAAGGCGATTCAGTACAGATGTCCTGTAATCGGAATAAACGATTCAGGCGGAGCGCGTATCCAGGAAGGCGTCGACTCTCTTTGCGGCTACGGCGACCTGTTCTATCAGAATGTCCGCGCGTCGGGAAGCGTTCCGCAGATTTCGATAATCGCAGGCCCGTGCGCAGGAGGCGCGGTCTACAGCCCTGGAATCACAGACTTTATATTTGCTGTAGACAAAATAAGCCAGCTTTTCATAACAGGGCCGAAAGTCGTCAAATCTGTGATGTTTATGGACATAAGCGCGGAGGATTTAGGCGGAGCGTCGATACATTCGCAAAAATCAGGAGTCGCTCATTTCAGATGCGAGAACGAAGAAAAATGCTACGAAGATGTCCGCCGTCTTTTGGATTATATTCCGCATTATTACGGAGAAGAGCCTGAAAAAAATCCTGACTTCAAATACGACCTTAAAGGAAAAGCGGCTCACATCCAGACAATTCTTCCTGAAAACTCGCGCTCCGGCTACGATATGCGCGATGTCATAAAAGATGTGCTTGATGACGACACATTCTTTGAGACAAGCGCGGAGTTCGCGATAAACTGCCTTACAGGATTCGGAAAAATCGAAGGGAAAACTGTCGGAATCATCGGAAACAATCCGGCAGGGCTTGGCGGAGTTTTGGACTGCGACGCTTCAGACAAAATCGCGCGCCATGTCCGCTACTGCGACGCGTTCAATATTCCTCTTGTGAATTTCGTTGATGTTCCGGGCTTTATTCCAGGACCTCAGGAAGAGCAGAAAGGAATAATCCGCCACGGAGCGAAAGTAATCTACGCTTATTCAGAGGCTTCTGTTCCGAAAGTGACACTGATTACAAGAAAGGCATACGGCGGAGCATACATCGCTATGTGTTCAAAGCACATCGGAGCGGATTTTGTCTACGCCTGGCCGACATCAGAAATCGCGGTGATGGGCGCGGACGGAGCGGTAGGAATTCTTTACGCAAAGGAAATGAAAGACCCTTCAAAAGCCGCTGAAGTCGCGGAAAAGAAAGCGCAGTACGAAAAAGAGATAATGACACCTACAATCGCGGCAAAACGCGGATATATTTCAGAAGTCATTCATCCGATGCTCACAAGACAATACATCGCGCGGAGCCTTGAATTCCTTGAAAGCAAACAGAACACTGATTCTGTTCCGAAGAAGCACGGAAACATTCCGCTCTAAACGGCTTTCGCTTTTTCGGATTTCCATGCGCGGCTAAAAATATCCTGAAAATCTTCCAAGCGGATCTTCCCAGACAGAACCGTCCTGGAATTCGATTTTCTCTGCATAAAAATAGTCGACCATGAAAAAGCCATTTCCATCTGATTCAAGATATTCTGAAAAATCAATTCTTCCGGAAAACTCCTCTTCCGGAAGGATATTTTCCTGAAAGGAGAAAGGAACCTGCTCTGAAAAAAGAACAGGTTCCCCGTCACCGTCAAAGACGCTCAAAACAAGAGAAAAAGATTTTATCTCCTTGTCAAAAAGATTTCTGATTGTAAAGGCCAACTCCCTCTCATCCTCGGAGAAATCCAAAAAAGTGAACGAATAAGGAAAACCGGCGACTTTCGACGAAAGACAGCCGGCAAAACTGAACAAAAAAAACACGAACCCTGCTTTCAGGCAGCTGAAAAAATCTTTGGCTCTCATTTTAAAACCTCTTACTTATATTTAGAAAACAGATGTCAAAAACTGCAATCTGAAAGCGTTTTCATAAAATTTTCTAAAAAACGCCGCGCGATTAAGTTTCCGAGATTCGCTTTTCACAATTCACGCCTTTTTCCAATTCAGTTCACGCAATCACGGAAATCAGTTTTTAAGAGTATGCGGTCATTGAGGCTCTCGAAATGACCTAAACTCAAATAAAACTTGTTAAATTTGTGGTTTCGACAGGCTCAACCACCATAATTTTTACAAAAACTGATTTCCGTGTCACGCAATTCTCAAGACTTCCAGAAATTCAAAATCTGTGCTATATTGTTTCCGCGTTTGTCAAATGCTTTCATTTTTTTTGAAGGAGGTGTGAATATGGATCCAAGCGGTTCGACGCATAATTTACAATGTATGTCATACATTCCATCTCCTTGCAGGCTGTCTGATTTTTAATTGAAATATCCTGCAGGAATAGATTTTCTATTTTCAGGGTAAAAAAAATGATTAATTACTGGCAGCAGAACGAAGAAAACAAGCTTGAGAAAGTAAAGCTGAACGAAATGGACGCGACAAAGCGAACCTGGATTGACGCAAGAGTTGTGACACGCGACGATGTTGAAATTCTCCAGAGCGTGTACGACATCGAGCCGGAGCACATCCTTGACATTCTTGACCCGGACGAGCAGTCGCGGCTTGAAGACGCGGACGATTATCTTCTTACGATTTTAAGGCTTCCTATTTTTGATCCGTCCGCGGAAACACAATATCTCACCTGTCCTCTGGGAATCATAATAAAAGAAAATTTCATAATCACAATCTGCTGGACTGACTGCGAAGTCCTTAAAGATTTCACGGCAGGAAGAGTCAAAGGCGTGAACCTGAACGATTTTCCTGCGTTCATAATGAGAATTCTAAGCCGCTCGGACATAACATTTCTGCGTTATCTGAAAGCGATAAACAGGCGCGCGAACGCAATCCAGAACGAGCTTCAGCTTTCATTTGATTCAATTGAAAACAAAGAGATTCTCCTGCTTTTGAGCCTTGAAAAATCGCTTGTGTTTTTCACGACTTCCTTAAAAAGCAACCAGCTGCTTCTGGAAAAATTCCGGAAGACAAAAATGATTAAATTCGACCTTGACGACATGGACTGGCTTGACGACGCAGAAATCGACAACAGACAGGCGATTGAAATGGCGGACACTTACAGGAACGTCCTTATCGGAATCACAGACGCGTTCGATTCAGTCATAAGCAACAACCTGAATATGTATATGAAAAGGCTTTCGATTCTGAACATAATAATGATGGTCCCGACATTCATAACAAGTTTCTTCGGAATGAACTTTCCGCTTCCGTTTGAAAGTTTCGGAAGGCTTGCGACAGTCGTGATAAGCGGAATCTGCCTGATTTCGATTTTCGCGACCTGGTTCATTCTTGGAATGACAGAAAAACGCTATCCTGGAAAAAACAGACGCGAAAGCGAGACAAAAAGAATCGTCCAGACAAAAGAACGCAAGAACGCAAGACGGATGAAATCAATCGAAAAAGCCTTGCAAGAATAAACCGGCGGAAGGCAATCGAGACAAGTCTCACCAATTGTCATAATCATATTCCACAAACGAGCCGTCAAAGTCGTTTTTTTACCAATTAGCGGGGGTCTACTGGATTAGCCAATATACCTCGACTGTCGCCGTAATAAGACCTACGCCTACGAAAATTATCCTCATCTTTCTTATCTTCATAACTTATCTCTGAGATAAGTGTATCCTGGTATTTTGTTCCCTGATAGACTGAAAGAATCTGTATTCCTATCATATAATTCTCACGTTTCTCCCAGTATTCATCCCGTTCTTTTTTACTGTATTTTTCATCTTGTGATTTTTCTCTGTTTTCAAATGTTATCTTTGATTTTTCCACAGGCAACGGCTGCCAGTCAAAAACATCTTTCAATGTCGCATACTGCTCGTCAATGACTGTAATATCGATTGGATACGAATCCATCTGATTAGAACTAGTCTTAATGCTTTTAAGTATGAAGATTTTTATATTTCTAGGCCTGTTGTTCTTGAGCCATAAATCCTTGGATTTTGCATAGCCTGTAAAAATCTTCAATGGTTTTTCAGGGGAAAGGTCTGCAATAAGAACTTCTCCTATTCCGTCGCCGGGAACGCCTTCGCTCCAGGCAGTATCCAGCTGACCGTCAAAAGCCTTTGAAGGTCCGTACATTGATGACCACTCCGCATTTGCCCACCGATGACCTGTATCCGGATCGTCTTCTTTGAATGGAGCGTTTCCTTCTGGCGCAAGCCAGGAACTTGCAAGTACTCGGGTTGGATGCAGAAACCCTCGGGTATAATAATCAATAACAATATCTCCTGTCTTCATATAGACCAGATTTCTGTTCCAGTCCTGCTCGCTCAATCCGCCGCCGCTCCACCAAACCTGTGAAGTAATAGTCTTTGTCAGGCAAAAAAAGACAAAAATAAATATTATTGTTCTTCGATTGTTCGATACCATTTTTCGCCAATCCTCCATTTATCGTAATCGTATTCCACAAATGAGCCGTCAAAGTCGACTGCTCCCTTTTTATTAACATAGCCTCCATTCTCACCTTTGTTCAGATTTCCGTAAGGGTCGTGAACAATGAATCCTTTATCCGTGTAGCCGACAACTGCAACAACATGACCACCTGCTCTTTTATCTGGAAGGGTATATTCTATGGACATTATCACAGGATTTCCTTTGTCAATCTGAGCTTTTATACCTTGCACAAATTCACTTCTAGGTATGTTTTCACCTTTCGCTGTATTTAAATCTTTGAAAACTTTCTTATGAAGACTATCATACATAAGGTTTGTATCATTCCATATTTTTGTTCCGCCCCAGCCTTCTTTTTCTGCAATATCATAAAGAACATCAGGAAGCCTGCGGTTTTTATCTCCTGAACAAAAGCCTTTTGACTCAAGAACCATCGCCAATGAGGTCAGCTGGCACATATTTTTACCAGAAACTTCTACTTCTCCTTCCTGTGCTTTAGTTCTGTTTTTCAGCTGGTTTTTATAAGGCACATCAACCAAAACTTTTCCTGTTCCGTTGTCCAGGTCTGCAACATTTCCGTTCAATGAAGTGATTTTTCTACCCAATTTTTTGTAAAGATTCTGATTTTTGTCATAAATCTGTTTTTCGAATTTATTTTGCGGCGGCTGGTTTTCATAAAAAGGATTTCCGTAGATGTCAAACTTTTTTGTCGGCTCGTTTTTTTTATCTTTTGTGTTGTACCATTTTGTTCCGTCAGAATAAAAGCCTGCGTTTCTTAAAACCCTTTCAGACCTTCTGTTTGCATCCATATCCTCTTTGTAAATCGGAATTCCGGCATAATATGCAAAAAAGTCTGCCCTGCTTACGCCGTCAGGTTTTTTATAAAATTTTTCCGTTCCGTCAGTCTCTATGACAAGAACATTAGTCGAACCGTTGGAACGGAAACTTTTAGTTTTTCCGTCTTTGTCTCTTTCAATAATCCAAGTGTCTTCATAACGGTTTTCAGGCTTCAAACGCTCCTCTTCGGCAAGATACTCGTCAACGGCTTTCTCTATAATCCTTGCGACAGGATTCACACGCAAAAGCTCATTTTGGGCATAATATTCAGCCTCTCTGCCTTCTTCAAGAAATTTCTTTTTCTTTTCAGCTAAAGGCTTCCATAATTTTTTAGGATTTCCCTGAGGCGTGAAATAGTCCGGATCGACCTGAAACTGTTTTTCACTTTCCTGCTGCTTCGTTTCCAGTTCGCGCGGAAGCTCTGAAGGTACTGTCAGTTCCGGCTGTTTTTCAGGATTTTTTGATGCAGGATTATCCTTGCCTGCATTTAAACTGTTTTTCTTCTCTTCCATATTTTTTATTCTAACACAGTATTTTATATTTTTAAAATTTATTTTTTGTCATCCAGAGTTCCGCCGGTCTATTCCATTAATTCCCAACAAAAAGTAAAACGGAACGAGTGACAAGCGGCATCGTCCAGACAGTTCTTTTTGAATCAGACTGATAATCGTTTTTTTTTACCTGCATTTTCACAGCAATAAAAAAAACATATGATCCGCCACTTTTTTTTTTGCTTTTCTTATCTACACCGATTACAATATGAATTATGGCTGAAATAAATCGGAGGGAATTTATGAAGAAAATCCTTATAACTAGTCTTTTTGCGTTTTTCCTTTTTTCTGTTCTTTGCGAAGAAAACAAAATATTTTCCGGCATAGCCGCATACGAAGAAATAAATCGGCTTGAAAAAGAAATAATGAAAAATATATCTGGCACAACTCTGATAAATGATTTTCTTGCTGAAAAAGCCGCCTGGGAAGAATATACCAACAAATACATAGATCTTCTTTATCCAAAAAAAATTGACGATGTAAAAATGCTTTGGGGTTCAATCGAAAGCTATGCAATCGGAGAAGAAATGGATAAAATGAACAATTTCCGCATTAAACTGCTTCAGGATTACTGGAACCGAAAAGATGACCATTTATGCGGAGGAACAGACGGACAGGGCGACTTCATAAACTATGTGAATGAACTGAAATTATGGAAATCTATGAAAAATGAAAGCGCTCAGTAAAATCAGACAGAAATGCAGAACAAGGCTCGGATTCTTTTATGAATCGGTAACCAGGCAGAAAACAGAATCGTCATCTTTCCAGCTGTCAAACCTGTATTCTACAAACGAGCCGTCAAAGTCAATTGCGTTTTTGGCGTTTGCGTAACTACCGTTTTCGCCTTTATTGAAATTTCCGTAAGGGTCGTGGACAATAAAGCCGTTTTCTGTATAACCCACGAGAAGAACTATATGTCCGCAATCCCTTTCAGAATGTCTGCATTGCGTGGAAACCAATGAAACATTTCCCTTGTCAATCTGTATTATCAGTCTTTCTTTCAGAGAATCATCCATTTTTGAATTTATGTATGCCGCTTTCAAGCCAGACGCTTTTTCGTCAAGAACAGCATTGTAGACACCTAAAATATCTTTCCATAATTTGCTTCCCGAAAAACCTTTTTTTTCAGCAATGTCATAAAGCTCGTCTGCGGCTGTGCGTTGCGTGTATTCCGTTGATATTCCGTTCTGGGCTAAAAACATCGCCAGCGAAGTCAGCTGGCACATATCTTCCATCGTAACGATTTCATCCGCCATATCTTTTGTCTTGTTCACAAGCTGATTCATATAAACAGTTTCAATAATTTTTCCCTTTCCTTTGTTCAGCTCGACAACACGATTGTCCAGCGCAGTGATTTCCTTTCCCCATTTTTTATATAGAAAAATACTGCTCTTATTGGCGTTGGAAAAAAAATCTTCAAAAATCTTTTCTTCCGTGCGTGTATTAGGGAAATTTTTGAAAAAATCAGGAATCAAAGGATTTCCGTAGATGTCAAATATTTTTGAAGGGTCATTCTTGTCGTCTTCAGTGTTATACCAGTTCGTGCCGTCAGAATGAAAGCCTGCATTTCTAAGGACGCGTTCAATTATGCGGTTTTCTTTTTCTTCCGGCGACCATATTGCTATAGGAATCCCTGCATAAAACGCAAAAAAATCCGCGCTGTCTAAATGCTCAGGTTTTCTGTAGAGATATTCACCATCATCAGTCACAACAAGAACATTTGTTGAACCGTTGGAACGAAAACTTATAGTATCTCCACCTATCCTGCGCTTTTCAATTATCCAAGTGTCTTCATAACGGTTTTCAGGCTTCAGTCTTTCCTCCTCTTCAAAATACTTCTTTATGGCATAAGACGCATAAAGATAAAAGGCGCACAGCAAAAATAAAAGCACGGCTGCAATAACAATTACCGCTTTTTTCCATTTTGAAATCATTTTTCTCCGATGCTCCATTTATTGTAATCATATTCCACAAACGAGCCGTCAAAGTCGGATTATCTTATAGGCTCTGTTAATATACTTTTGTCATAGTCATAATAATTTCCAGGATTCTCTTCATTGTCATAGCTTATCTCTGAAATAAGAGTGTCCTGATATTTTGTTCCTGGATAGACTGAAAGAATCTGTATCCCTATCATATATTCTTCGCGTTTATTCCAGTATTCACGCCGTTCTTCTACACTATATTTTTCATCTCTCGCTTTCTTTCTGTTTTCAAAACTTATCTTTGATTTTTCCACCGGCAAGGGCTGCCAGTCAAACACATCTTTTAATGTCGCATACTGTTCATCAATTACTGTTATATTCGTAGGAATAGGAATATTAATATTGACGGCATGCTTGGTGCTTTTTAATACAAAAATTTTTATATTTCTCGGTCTGTTGTTCTTAAGCCATAAATCCTTGGATTTTGCATAGCCTGTAAATATACGCAAATTCTCGTTTTCTATCCTGTCATTATCACACAAAGGATAAATCAAAACCTCGCCGACTCCATCGCCTGGAACACCCTCGCTCCAAGCAGTGTTCAAATTATTGTCATAAGCGCAATATGGATCATATAAAGTACTCCAGCCCACATAGAACCGATTTCTTACATCATCATCCTCATATATCCATTTCTCCCCCTCCGGTTTTAAGCACGAGCTGGCCAACACGGAATAACTTCTATAATCATAATTGGTAAAATCACCTATATTATCACCGATTTTCAAGTTTACAAGGCTCCTGTTCCATTCAGATTCATGAATCCATAATTCTACTTCGTAAGCATTCGCAGCTTCAGATAGAAAAACACAGAGTACAGAAAAAACAAATAAAAGAATAAAACTTCTTATTCTTACTCTATTGTGTAAAACCATTTTTCGCCAATCCTCCATTTATTGTAATCATATTCTACAAACGAGCCATCAAAGTCGACTGCTCCCTTTTTATTAACATAGCCTTCATTTTCGCCTTTGTTCAGATTTCCGTAAGGGTCGTGAACAATAAAACCTTTATCCGTGTAGCCGACAACTGCAACGACATGCCCTTCTTTCTTTTCAATTATTTTTGTTTTCCGTTCTTTGTTTTCTTCTATCACTTCATAACCGGCGTATCTTTCAAGAGGTTCGTCAATGCCTATCGTTTTTCTAGTTTTATAGCCAATCGACATTATCACAGGATTTCCTTTGTCTATCTGGCTTTTTATATCTTGAAGATTCAGTTTTTCATTCTTTTTATCTGTTTCATACAGTTTTGTTTTTAAGTTTGAAAAGCTTTTTTTCATGAAGTTTGTCATAAACAAGATTTGTCTTATTCCATAGCAAGTTTCCACCCAGATTTTCGTTCTCAGCAATATCGTAAAGAACATCAGGAAGCCTGCGGTTTTTATCTCCTGAACAAAAGCCTTTTGACTCAAGAACCATCGCCAATGAGGTCAGCTGGCACATATTTTTACCAGAAACTTCTACTTCTCCTTCCTGTGCTTTAGTTCTGTTTTTCAGCTGGTTTTTATAAGGCACATCAACCAAAACTTTTCCTGTTCCGTTGTCCAGGTCTGCAACATTTCCGTTCAATGAAGTGATTTTTCTACCCAATTTTTTGTAAAGATTCTGATTTTTGTCATAAATCTGTTTTTCGAATTTATTTTGCGGCGGCTGGTTTTCATAAAAAGGATTTCCGTAGATGTCAAACTTTTTTGTCGGCTCGTTTTTTTTATCTTTTGTGTTGTACCATTTTGTTCCGTCAGAATAAAAGCCTGCGTTTCTTAAAACCCTTTCAGACCTTCTGTTTGCATCCATATCCTCTTTGTAAATCGGAATTCCGGCATAATATGCAAAAAAGTCTGCCCTGCTTACGCCGTCAGGTTTTTTATAAAATTTTTCCGTTCCGTCAGTCTCTATGACAAGAACATTAGTCGAACCGTTGGAACGGAAACTTTTAGTTTTTCCGTCTTTGTCTCTTTCAATAATCCAAGTGTCTTCATAACGGTTTTCAGGCTTCAAACGTTCCTCTTCGGAATAATACAAATCAGAAACAGATTTTATATGGTTTGAAAACCATCCTTTAGGTTGAACTCCGTGCTGATTGTCAGTCTGATTTGATGAAACAGAGAATATTTCAGGATGTTTTTTTCCGTGTTTTTCAGCTGCTGCTGCAATGACATTTGTCCATATATTCATTCGATTGAATGCTCTTTCATGTATATTTTTTTGCTTATCTGAGATTGAAGGGTCAACTTGAAATTGTTTTTCAAATTCTTCCTGCTCGATTTCCGTTAGATGTTTATTTTCTTGAACAGGATTGATTTTCGCGCGGTTAAAAATGATTTCTTTTCTCTCCATGGGTTTCATTATAGCACAGCAATTCCAATCCGCAAGTTTTTTTGAAAACACAAAAAAAAGAGCCGACCACTTTCGGCCGGCTCAAATCAGTGTGAAAAATCCGCGCCGCAGACCGGCACGGACTTTATGCTTTACCGTCACGCGACTTTCACAGAAATCTTCTTCGGAAGCGGCTTTTCCTTCCTTGGAAGAATTACAGAAAGTATTCCGTTCCTGAAAGAAGCGCTTGCTTTCTCCTCGTCAACATCGTCAGGAAGAGAAAAACTTCTTGAGAACTCAAAGACCCTTCGTTCGCGGACAAGGTATTTTCTTGCCTCTTCTGATTTTTTTTCAGCATTTTCCGTTTCCGAAGCGTTCTTTTCAGCCTCGATTTTCTCCGGTTTTTCTCTCTTCTCGGATTTTTTTCCGTCCGAGTTTTCGGTGTTTTCCTCGGTTT
Source organism: uncultured Treponema sp. (assembly GCA_964606655.1). Classification (GTDB taxonomy): domain Bacteria; phylum Spirochaetota; class Spirochaetia; order Treponematales; family Treponemataceae; genus Treponema_D. Next base: position 115,568 of record CAZSHF010000001.1, on the reverse strand, counting down.
TTGACGAGATTGTCAAAAGGCCTTTTTCAATCTGAATGTCAACATTTTTCTCATCGCGTCCTGGAAGCTCCATTTCGATATTGTATGACTTTTCAGATTCCGTCACATCGACTTTCGGCGCAGAAACGTGTTTTCTGCTGTAGCCGAAAGCGTTTTCCATGCAGTCATTAAAAAGTGAATCAAAAATTGAAAGTTCGTTCATAATTTGCCTCCACAAATATTTTTTTCTTTCACTTAAAATGTTGCAGAAAGCGTGCCAAGTTTGTTCAGCTTCATTTTCCGGACGCAATCCGCGGTTTTTGCTGTCGTTCCACGGAAATTCATTTTTCTTCCCTTTTAGCCGGGGAATTTTTCCGCGGTTCGTTTCCAGCCGCAAAAAATCCCGGGTAAAAAATCCGTGCTTTATCGTAAAATAAATTTCTTTGTGATAAATTATTCCGCATGGAAAACAAAAACACACTGAAAGGAATAATCTGCATAATCTTCTCGTCGTTCTGCTTCGCGCTTATGGGCTTTTTCGCCCGTCTTGCAGGTCCGCTTCCGTTCGCGGAAAAGGCGTTTTTCAGAAACATCGTCGCTTTTCTGGTCGCCCTTCCGATGGTCATAAAAGAAAGAAAATCAGTTTCGCTTCCAAAAGGCGCTGTGAAATGGCTTTTTTTCCGTTCCGCCGCGGGCTCAATAGGAATTTTCGGAAACTTCTACGCTTTGGACAGGATTCCGATTGCAGACGCGGCGATTCTGAACAAAATGTCGCCGTTCTTTTCTGTCATTTTCAGTTTTATTATCTTAGGCGAAAAGATAAAGCCTTTTCCGTTCATCTGCATTCTCGGAGCGTTTTTGGGCTCGGTCTTTGTGATAAAGCCGTCCTCAGACATAATAAAAAGTTTTCCGGCGCTCGTCGCTTTTTCAGGCGGAATGGGAGCCGGATTTGCGTATTCGTGCGTAAGAAAGCTCGGAAAGTCGGGAGTCAAAGGTCCGGTTGTAATCGCGTTTTTTTCCGCGTTCTCGTGCATTGCTTCTCTTCCGTTCCTGATATTCGGATTTGTCCCGATGAGCCTGAATCAGTTTCTGGTTCTTCTTGGAGCCGGAATCGCGGCAAGCGGCGGACAGTTCGGAATCACATACGCTTATTATTTCGCTTCTCCGCGGGACATCTCAGTTTTTGACTATTCGCAGATAATTTTTTCCGCGGTTCTGGGCTTTGTATTCTTCTCTCAGGTTCCGGACGCTTTAAGTTTTATCGGCTACGGAATCATAATCCTGATGGCACTTCTGGTGTTTTTTTACAATAAAAGAAATGACGCTTGAACTGACAGGCAGAAAACCGGCATTTTCGAACTTAAAATTGTTTCAATATTCGACAACATTCTCCAGATACAATTTGAAATTCTTGTCAGATGTTATTGCTGCAAATCCGTTTGATTTCGCCTGCGCGATTATCAGTCTGTCGAAAGGGTCCCGATGAATATCCGGAAGATGTTTCGTCTGTTCAATTTCTCTTGAAGTTACAGGAATCACATTTATATTCCGTTCATTGCAGATTTTTTCAATATCTTCGACTGAACTTTCAATATTCAATTTCCCTATAAACTGTTTAACTGCGATTTCCCAAAGAGAAACAATGCTGACATTTAAATTCTTTTCAAAAACAACTATCTTTCTGAACCTCTTCAGAAAGTTTTGCCGGAGCACATAAAATATTAATCAGAACATTTGTGTCAATCAGATACATCAGATGTAATCCTTGAAACATTCCGGCGTTTCGTCAAAATCATCTGCAATCCAAAAACCTTTTTCAAGCCCGCCCAATTTTCGTTCAGGAACAGAAGATTTCACAGAAGAATCCTGAGAATGATTTCGCGTTTTCAGCAAATCCTCAATAAAAGACAATATAGAAATCTGTTCTTCGTATGTCGCAGACTGAATTTTCTGCTTTACTTCAGTCAATACAAGAGTTGACATATAAACCTCCTGCAAGTTTATGAACTGCATAGCAAATTATAACACGTTAACTTCATTTCTGTAAAAAAATAACAATTTAAAGTCAAAAATCAGCAATTTTCAATTGTATAAAAGTTCCGGGCGGTATTCAAAATGCATATTGTCCCAGACAATCCATGAGCCGCCCCAGATAAATCCTTCGCTCAAAAACGCTTTTCTCACTTCTTCAGGCGGCATCCATCTTGATGAAAGAGGAGTCTTCCACCAGCCTTCAGGATTCCACTGACGCTGCCAGTTCCAGTAAATCGATTTCTGGTAATATCCGCGCGGAAGGACATCAACCGCGATTCCTACACTGTGGAAAGAACGGTTTTCTGTGTCGCGCACAGTCCGCCAGTTGTAGCAGTCAACGCGCGTCAGAGTCTTCTTGAAATTTTCAAGCTCTTCTGTTTCAGGAAGAGAGTTTATTTTTTTCTCTACCTTTTCAAGCACAGGAACAATCCTTTCGTGGACATTCAATGTGAATCCAAGAAATTCAGCGGAAACAATATGCTTTTCAAGCGATTCCCGGCTTCCGCAGTCGTAGATGAAATTATAAAGGAACGGCGGATCGACAGGACTTTTCGCCCTGTTTTCAGGAGCGGAAAAAGACTTTATCCTCTCGACATCTTCGTCTGTAAAACTGTCAGGGTCCGGAACTTCCGCCCTGTATCTGTAGAGCATCCGCCTGTAGTCGTCCTGGTTTCCGATTTTCTCTTCAGGAAGAAAACGGCAGCCGCACCAGTAAAGATAGGCTTCCGCCTTTCTGTTTTCGCCGGCTTTTTTCACGACGCGGATAAGCCAGTCATCCTTTTCCTTGTCGAACGAAGAGATGAATTCAATGTCGGGATAAGCCGCGCGGAAAATTTCAAGCTCTTCCGGCTCTCGGCGTCTTGAAAGAAAGTCAGCGGAATGAACAGGAATGAATATTCCCGAATACAAAAAAAATGCAAGCAAAGAAAAAATGCGTTTCCTGATTTCTGATTTCAATTATTGTTCCTTATCGTTATTGTTTTTCCTGACAGAAGATTTCCTTCACTTTTTCCATAAATATGTTTCCCCTGTCGAATTCGTTCCTGAAAAGTCCGAAACTCGTCGCTCCCGGAGAAAAAACAACAGTCCGGTCAGAAAGTTTCTTTTCAGAGATATATTTTTTCAGCGAGTCCAGAAGAGAATCAAGATTTTCAAACGGGCCTTTGTATCTTTCATTGTTTTTTTCAAGCCCTTGTAGGATTTTTTCAGTTCCGCTTCCTGAAAGAAGGAAAACCGCTTCCGGAAGATTTTCCGGGCCTTTCCTGTTCAGAAAATCAGTCAGAGGAGAAAACGAAAGCCCTTTGTCCGTTCCGCCTGCGATAAGAATCACAGGCTTTTCAAAAGACATCGCGGCGGCGACTGCGGATTCGGGAACTGTAGAGCATGAATCATTGAAGAAACGGATATTGTTTTCCGTCTTGAAAAAATACTGAAGCCTGTGCTCAACGCCTTGCCAGCCGGAAAGAATATCTTTTATCCTTTCTTTTTCGATTCCCATAAGACAAAGGACAAGAGCCGCGTTCAGGGCGTTCGAGCGGATATGCTTTCCGGGAACAGAAAGATTTTCAAGCACTGTGACAGGTTTTTCCATTCCAGGAAGAAGAAGTTTTCCTTCAAAACGGCCGGATGAAAAATCTTCCCAGACTCCGAAAAAACTGTTTCCGCCGGAAGTGAAAGGAGAATGTTTTGAGTAACGCAGAACTTTCGCTCTGGTTTCCGAGGCGAACACTTCTCCCCAGGACAAGGCGTTTTCCGGCCTTGAAGTCTCATCGTCCTTGTCAGCGTCCAGAACCGTGAAATCGTTTTCGTCCTGGTTCTCGTAAATCAGTTTTTTGTCCGCGACATAACTTTCCATATCTCCGTACCAGTTCTGATGGTCAGGAACGATTTTTGTTATCAAAGCGATGCGAGGCTTTAAAACATTTCTTCCGCGAAGGTCAGAAAGCTGCCAGCTTGAAAGCTCAAGGACTACAGGAGTTTTTTCGTCTGTCTCTTCAAGAAAAGAAAGAGGACTTACAGTTATGTTTCCGCCTAGGAATGATTTTATTCCCGCTTTGCAAAGTCCGTAATGAATCGCGCTCACAGTGCTGCTTTTTCCTTTGCTTCCTGTGACAGCGACAAGCGGAGATTTTGAAAAATGAAGAAAAATGGAAATGTCAGTTTCAATATTTTTCGCGGCGGAAAGATATTTGTTTCCTTCGATTTTCACTCCTGGATTTTTTATCACGCAGTCGGCGTTCTCAAAGTCAGATATTCTGTGTCCGCCAAGAACATAATTCACATTTACTTCAAGGTCTTTTAGCTTTTCGATTGTCGGGGAAAGCTCATCCGCGCTTTTCATGTCTGTAACTGTGACAGACGCGCCGTGCTTTGCAAAGAAACGGACAGCCGCCTCGCCTCCGCCGTTCAGGCCTAGCCCCATGACTGTAATCTTTTTTCCTTTTATGTCGGAAAGATTTTCAAACGCGCAGCCGCTTTTGTAAAAATACATAAAAACCAGAATCCCCTCAAATTTTTTCGAGCAGTTTTAATCAGAGGCCGGAAATTTTTCCCCTGAAAACAAAGCCTATCTTGAAGTCTGAAGATTTTTTTTAGACTCGAACCTGAGGACAGCCTCGCGGACAAGAAGGTCGGCAAGCCCGGAAAACGGAAGCCCCGCTTTTTCGCACATTTTCGGAAACATCGAAATCGGAGTGAAGCCGGGCATTGTGTTTATCTCGTTGAAATAAAGCTCGCCTGAATCCTCGTCCACAAAAAAATCGACACGGGCAAGTCCTGACGCATCAAGAATCCTGTAGATTTTTACTGCTGAGGAACGTACAGTCTCAATCATATCTGTCGAAAGTCCGCACGGAACCATAAGCGCGGCTCCGTCAGGGTCATTGTATTTCGCGTCAAAATCATAGAAATCGTGCGAAGGCCTGATTTCGCCCGGAACATACGCTTTAACCTCCTCGATGTCGTTCTCATGGCTTTCGGTCACGCTGTTTCCTGTAACTGAACATTCGATTTCCCTTGCATTTTCAATTGATTTTTCGATTAGAACTTTGTCGTCCCAGGAAAACGCTTCCATCAGAGCGAAGGAAAGCTCTTTTCTGTTTTTCGCCTTCGACGCTCCGTTAGAAGAGCCGGCGCAGCAAGGCTTTACAAAAAGCGGAAAGCCAAGTTTTTCGACAGTGTTCTGGATAATCTCATCGTAGGAACTGGAATCGTTCAGGTCGCTCCGCTTCATGCAGACAAAAGGAACAACTTTTATTCCCTGATGCTCTGCGACAATTTTCGCCTTCTCTTTGTCCATGGAAATCGCGCTTGCAAGAACTGTGCAGCCGACATAAGCGACAGAAGCCATTTCAAGAAGCCCCTGGATTGTTCCGTCTTCTCCGTAAGTTCCGTGCAAAGCGGGAAAAACAGCATCGATTTCAATGTTTCTGACCTTTGTGAAAAACGCGTTTTTTCCGCCGGCAGGACGGACAAAAATTTCATTTTCAGGATTTTCAGCCACTGAAAAGACGGCTTTCCCGTCTTCAAGAATCCGTTTCATTTCGGATTCAGGCTGCAAAAACCATTTTCCGTCCTTGTTTATCGCGGCCAAAGTCACTTCATTTTTTTCGCTTAAAGCACGGGCGACTGAAGACGCGCTTATCAGGCTGATTTCATGCTCGCCTGATTTTCCGCCGTATATCAACATAATTTTCATATCACGCTCCCGAAAATTTCAGAAACCGCTTTTTCCGCCTCTGAAATCTCATCGTAAGGCATCACATAATCCTTGTAGATTATCGAGTTCTCATGGCTTTTTCCAAGAAGAAGGACAATGTCGCCTTCTTTTGCCATCCTGAAAAGCCCGCGTATCGCCTTTTTCCTGTCTGGAATCATAAAAAGATTCTCTCCTTCTTTCTTTCCGTTTCTGCGCGCGCCTTCGGCTATTTCATTGAGAATAGAAAGGCTGTCTTCACCGCGCGGATCTTCGTCTGAAAGGAAGACTACATCGCAGAACCGGGCGGCGATTTCGCCCTGCAGAGGACGTTTTGTCCTGTCGCGTTCGCCTCCGCTTCCGAAAAGGCAGAACATCCGTCCTGAGCAGCGTTTTCTAAGCGGAGGAAAAATGGTTTCAAATGATGACGGAGTGTGGGCGTAATCCACAATAAGCTCGAACGGCTGCCCTTTTTCCACAAGCGCCATTCTTCCTTTTATCGGCTTGACTTCTGGAACTTTAGAGGCGATTTCTTCAAAGGAAAGCCCTGTCACAGAAGAAACCGCGATTATCGAAGCCATAAGATTGTATACATTGAAGGCTCCTGGAAATTTCGCCTTCACTTCAAAAGCTGAATGTGTCCGCGGAAGGACAGAATCAAAATTTTCAGGGTAAAGCGCGTTTTCTCCGTCGGCGCAGACAGTGAATTCAAGTCCGTAACGGGCAGAAGCGATGTTCTTTCCTGTCATATAACGAAGGTTTTCAGGAATCTTGGGAAGAGGAAGAGCGTCTTTTCCAGTCTCCGCGGCGGATTTTCCTGCAAGTCCGTTTGCCGTGAAGCCGTACACATTTTTCCCTGTCGATTTTATGAAATATTCCGCGCTTTCGTCCTCAAGGTTCACAATTCCGATTGAATTTATTTTCCTTTCTTCGCCGGAAATGATTTTTATGTGATTGTGCCTGTCCAGAGCACGGAAAAGGTTCGCCTTGTCGCTTCTGTAAGAATCAAAAGTCTTGTGGAATTCCAGATGCTCCAGAGTGACATTCATGAAAATTCCGCAGTCAAAAAGGACATTTCCGAGCCTGTTCAGGGAATCAGAAAGTCCGTGGCTTGAAGCCTCGATAACAGCGTATTCGCATCCGTTTTCAAGCATCGCGTTCAGATGATGATGAATCACAGGAGATTCGGGAGTTGTCTGATGTTCAGGATTCGCAACCGCACCGTCTCCGAAAGAATATTCGACTGTCGAGATGAATCCCGCTTTTTTTCCGCAGAGACGGAGAAGCTGCCATATGAAAGAAACCGTGCTGCTCTTTCCTTCAGTTCCTGTAACTCCAATCACAACAAGACGGCGTGACGGAAAATCGTAGAACGCGTCAGAGACAGGAGCCATCGCTTTTCTTGAGTCGGCGACACGGATAAAGACAGGAGAAACAGAATCCTTTTCCGGCTTTTCCTGCAAAGTGTTTTCAATCTGGCGTCTTATTATCGCCTTCGCGGATTCCTTCTGGATTTCGCCTGAAAGCTCTCCCTGAAAGACAACCGCGTTCGCTCCGTTTTCAATCGCTTTTGGAATGAATGAATTTCCGTCTGAGTGAAGCCCCTGCCAGGCAAAAAAAAGCGAGCCGGGGACAACTTTCCGCGAATCAAATTCAAGGCTTGTCACAGGGATTTTTCCCGCGTCTTTTTCTGAAACAGCGGTTTTTCCGTCGCATGAAACAAGACCGCACTTTAAAGATTTTAAGGAAGGAAGAATTTGTGAAAGGTATTTCTGCATATTTCCATTTTATCGTTTTTGGAGCGTTTAGCACAAGGCGACATAAAAAAATGCCCGTGGCTTCCGCATTTAATCGTTTGTATTTTTTCATTATTGTCAGTATATTTGATGTTGAAATTTTAATAATATTCGATTGGCCTGTTCTAAAGCCGATGCCTCAGGGCAGGTTTAATATATGGAGTTTTTATGCCGCTGCTGGATTTGCAGAATATCAATGTGAAAGTCGACGGAAAACAGGTTCTTTCTGACTTGAGCCTACAGATAAATCAAGGAGAGCTTCATGTCCTTATGGGACCGAACGGAGCCGGAAAATCAAGCCTTGGAAACGCGGTGATGGGAAATCCGCTTTACACTCTTGATTCTGGGAAAATTTTATTTGACGGAAAGGACATTTCCGAAGATTCGCCTGACGCGCGCGCAAAGCAGGGAATTTTCCTTTCGTTCCAGAATCCTCTTGAAGTTCCGGGAATCAGCCTTGAAAGCTTCATCCGTTCCGCGGTTCAGCAGAAAACAGGAGAACGCGTAAAACTTTTCCAGTTCCAGAAAGAGCTTCTGGCGGATATGAAAATTCTTGACATGGATGAAGCCTATGCGAAACGCGACCTGAACGTCGGATTTTCAGGCGGAGAACGGAAAAAAAGCGAGATTCTCCAGCTTCTTATGCTTAAACCGAAGCTTGCAATCCTTGACGAGACAGATTCCGGACTCGATGTGGATGCGGTCCGCTTTGTGTCAAAAGGAATAGAAGAATACCGCGAGAAAAACAACGGCTCGCTTCTGATTATAACTCATTCGACAAAAATTCTTGAGTGCCTGAACGCTGACCGGACTCATATCCTTGTCAAAGGAAAAATTGTGAAATCAGGAGACGCTTCGCTTATCGGCGAAGTGAACAGGAACGGGTTCGACCAGTTTGCCGGCGGTTCTCTCTAAATCATTCCGCTGGACGCGAAGTCAAAAGGAAAAAATATGTCTGACGAAAAGACTGATATTCAGGATATAAACAGAGAATTTTACGATTTCCGCTACGAAGAGTCCGAAAAAGATTTCTACAGAATCCAAGAAGGCTTGAATCCTGAAATCGTGAAAAAACTCAGCGAGGAAAAAGGCGACCCGGAATGGATGAAGGATTTCCGGCTCAGATCGCTTGAAATTTACAACAAGACAGGCGTTTCATCTGAATGGATGCCTGACATCTCGGGTCTTCACATGGAAGACATTTCAACTTATGTAAGGCCGAAAACAAAAATGAGCGGAAGCTGGGAAGATGTTCCCGCCGACATCAAAGACACTTTTGAGAAGCTCGGAATTCCTGAGGCGGAACGGAAAAGCCTTGCAGGAGTCGGGGCGCAGTACGATTCCGAGCTTGTCTACCACAATATCCAGAAAGAAGTCGCAAAGCAGGGCGTTGTCTACCTTGATTTTGAAAGCGCCCTGAAAAGCAAGGAATGGGGGCCGATGGTCAAAGAATATTTCATGACGCTCATAACTCCTCGCGACCACAAATTCGCCGCTCTTCACGGAGCGGTCTGGTCTGGCGGCTCGTTCGTCTATGTTCCTAAAGGCATAAAGCTTTCTTTTCCGCTCCAGTCGTATTTCAGGCTGAACGCGAAAGGAGCCGGACAGTTCGAGCACACGCTTATCATCGTCGACGAGGACGCTGACCTTCATTTCATCGAAGGCTGTTCCGCTCCTAAATACAATGTCGCGAACCTTCACGCAGGCGCGGTCGAGCTTTTCGTGAAAAAAGGCGCGCATCTAAGATATTCAACGATTGAGAACTGGTCAAAAAATATGTACAACCTGAACACAAAACGCGCGAAAGTCGAAGAGAACGCAAGCGTCGAATGGATTTCAGGCTCGTTCGGAAGCCACACAGGCTGCCTTTATCCTGAAAGCGATCTGGTCGGACGGAACGCGAAGGCGGAATTCACCGGAATAACATTCGCCGGAAGCGGACAGGAGCTTGACACAGGAGCGAAAATGGTTCATCTGGCTCCTGACACAAAAAGCGTAATCTCCACAAAATCAATATCAAAAGGCGGAGGCGCATCCATCTACCGTTCCGCAGTCTACATCGCGAAGAACGCGGAAGGCTCCAAGGCAAGCGTTTCATGCCAGTCGCTTATGCTTGACTCAGAATCAAGAAGCGACACGATTCCTGCGAATGTCGTTCTCACAGACAAGGCGGATGTCGGGCACGAGGCTAAAATCGGACGCATCTCAAACGAGGCGATTTTTTATCTTATGAGCCGCGGAATAAACGAGGAAGAGGCAAGAAGCATGATTGTAAGCGGATTCGCGAATCCTGTCTCAAAAGAGCTTCCTCTTGAATACGCTGTTGAAATGAACAATCTTATCAGGCTTGAAATGAAAGGAACAATGTGATGGACGCGACAGAAAATAAAATAATCCTGAACCGTTTGCCTGCTCCGACCTGGAGCTGGCTCAGGCTGAACTATGCGGAGATTCCGTTTGATTCCGCCCTTGAAAAAAGCATTGAAAACAGATTTCCTGAAATACGCGGCCTTGAAAACCAGGAAGACGGAAAAGAAAGCGTAACGATTGCGGAAAAAACAGGACAGAACGGAAAAGAAAATTTTTCCGCGGAGAACAAAAACGCGGACGGAAACAGTTTCCTTGATGCGGAAAAACTTTTTGAAAAGGCAAAGACGCTTGAAATCAATTCAGGAAAGAACAGCAAAACAGAAAAGCCTCTTGTGCTTTCATACAGGCTTTCGGGCGGAGAAAACACAGGCTCAAAACAGATTATAAACGCCGGAGAGAATTCTGAAATATCTGTGGTGGTTTTTGTCTGTTCGGAGAAAAACGGAAATGAAGCCGAGGCTTTCCAGACGTTAAAGACAGAAATCCATGCCGCGCCGTATTCAAAAGTCCATCTTGTGAAAGTACAGCTTCTCGGAGAAAACTTCACAAGGATTGACGAGACAAAGGCCTTTGCGGACGAGAACGCGCAGATTGAAGTCAGCCACATTGTCCTGGGCGGAAAAAAGACTTACATTTCAGTCGGAACTGAGCTTGAAGGCTACAAGTCAGAATTCAAATCAGACCTCGGATATTTCTGCAAAGGCGAGCAGGAACTTGACCTGAACTACATCGTGAACCACCGCGGAAAGAAAACAAAATGCAGAATGAATGTGTTCGGCGCGCTCAAAGACAAAGCGAGAAAAACTTACCGCGGAACTATCGACCTGAAAAACGGTGCGGAAGGCGCGGACGGAGACGAGCAGGAAGAGGCTCTTCTTCTTTCGCCTGAAGCAGTAAACAGCTCGATTCCTGTGATTCTATGCACAGAAGAAGATGTCGCGGGCGAGCACGGAGCGACAATCGGAAGAATCTCAGACGAAATTCTTTTTTACATGAACTCGCGCGGAATCGGAAAAGAGGAAGCGGAAAATATACTTGCGCGTTCCAAAGTCCAGCGAGTGGCGGATAAAATCACAGACAATGAGATTTCGATAAAAACAGACAATTTTATGGACGAGATTTTTGGAGTGGACTGAAAAGAAAATGGCGAACGAATACAGAAAAGATTTTCCGGTTTTCTCATCAGAAAAGAACACAAACCTGATTTACTTTGACAACGCGGCGACAACCCAGAAGCCTGCCTGCGTCATCGAAGCGGAAAAAGAATTCTACGGAAACGACAACGCGAATCCGCTCCGCGGGCTTTACAGTTTAAGCGAGCGCGCGACAAGAATCTACGAGGAATCGCGCCGTACAGTCGCGGAGTTTTTGAACGCAAGAGCCTGCGAAATCATATTCACAAGGAACGCTACCGAAAGCCTGAACCTTGTCGCATATTCCTGGGGAATGGAGAACATAAACGAAGGCGACGAGATTGCGCTTTCAGTCTCGGAGCATCATTCAAACATTCTTCCGTGGCAGATGATTGCAAAGACCAAGAAAGCGAAGCTTGTCTGGCTTGAGCCGGACAGAACGACTTTTGAATTTCCTGAAAGCGAACTCTCAAAGATAAATGAAAGGACAAAGCTTGTCGCGGTGGCGGAAGTCTCAAATGTGCTGGGAACAACAAATCCTGTGAAAAAAATCGCTTCTCTCGCGCATAAATTCGGTGCGGTCTGTGTTGTCGACGGAGCGCAGTCTGTCCCTCATATGAAAGTCGATGTGAAAGACATTGACGCGGATTTTTTCGCGTTCAGCGGACATAAAATTTTAGGTCCGATGGGAATCGGCGTCCTTTACGGAAAAAAAGAAACGCTTGAAAAAATGCAGCCTTTTCTGCGCGGCGGAGAAATGATTGAATATGTCAGACGGGAAGGCGCGACATGGGCGGAGCTTCCGCATAAATTCGAGGCAGGAACAGTGAACGCAAGCGGAGCGGCAGGACTTGCGGCGGCGATAAAATATATAAATTCAATCGGATTTGAAAAAATCAAAGAGCACGACCAGACTCTTGCTTCACTTCTTATGGAAAAGATGAACGGGATTCCGCATATCCATATCGTCGGAAACCCTGACCCTTTAAAGCATTCGGGAATTGTGACTTTCACGCTCGACGGAGTTCATCCGCACGACATAGCGTCTTTGCTCGACACAGAAAACATCGCAATCCGCGCAGGACATCACTGCGCGCAGCCTTTGGGGGAATATCTTTCTCTTCCTGCCACTGCGCGCGCGAGCCTTTACATCTACAACGACGAGGAGGAAGTCGAACGGTTTGCGGAAGCATTGTCAAAAGTCCGGAGAATGAGCGGCTACAAAGACTGATTTACAATCTGTGAAGCTGAATATACGGCAGAAAACTGAAAAATCCGGCGCTCAGAAAACTATCGATTTCAAGATGCCGGTTTGAACTTGGAGAAAAATATGGACACCCAGGAACTTTACAGGGAAATTCTGAACGAGCACAACATAAATCCTTCGCACAAGACAAGCCTTTCAGGCGCGAACTTTTCCCTGAACGGAGTGAATCCGAGCTGCGGAGACAACATAACGCTGAATCTGAAAATTGAGGACGGAAAAATAATCGACGGCTCTTTCACAGGCTCAGGATGCGCTGTAAGCCAGGCTTCGTGCGACATGATGCTGGATCTGGTCATCGGAAAAACTGTCGAGGAAGCGTCAAAACTGAACGACATTTTCATGAAAATGATACGCGGAGAAAGCACTGACGAAGAGACTGAAGAACTTGACGAGGCGGCAAGCCTGAAAGACATCTCTAAAATGCCTTCGCGTGTAAAATGCGCTGTTTTAGGCTGGCGGACAATGAAAGAAATGTTCGAGGAAAAATCTCTCTGCGCAAACTGCACTGCCCCTCACTGCCGAAATTAAAATCCGTAAAAAACAGGCTGCCAATAAGTTTAGAAAATAATGCCATTGAGTTTGCCGAAATCTATATGGTGGTTTCGATAAACTCAACCACCGCATTTTATTCTTTTTAGGCAGCCTCTTTCTTTAACTGAAATCCTGCGCTAAGCATCAAATCAGCCTTTTACCGCGCCTGCCGCGATTCCCTTGATTATGTATTTCTGGAGAGAAAGATAGAAAATTATAATCGGAATCGAAGAAATCGTAAGAGACGCGCACATCGGGCCGTATTCCTTCATAAACTGTCCGTTGAAAAGCATCTGGGCCAGCTGGATTGTTCCCTGCTTTGCGACAATCAAAGGAAGCAGATAATCGTTCCAGAGCCAAAGCGCATCGATTACAGCGACTGTGGCGATGATTGTCTTGATCAGAGGCATTACAATCACAAAGAAAATATAAAATTTTCCCGCTCCGTCAATCGCGGCGGATTCCTCAAGCTCTTTCGGAACGCTTTTTATGAATCCGTGGAACATGAAAATCACTGTAGGGCAGCCGATTCCCCAGTACATCGGAATCAGTCCCCAGACATTTGTAAGATGAAGCTCGCTTGCAAGAACTCCGACAGGAACCATAATAATCTGGAACGGAATCACCATAGAGAACGCGAAAAATCCGTACAGAATCCAGGAAATTTTAGACTCGTTTCTGACAAGTCCGTACGCGCACATCGCAGAAGTAAGAATGATTCCTGAAGTTCCGAACACAGTAACAAGCAGAGTGTTCAGAAAAACCTTAGGAAACTGCATTGTTGTCCATGCCTGCGCATAGTTTTTCATCAGAGTGAAATTATATCTTGAAAATTCCTCGCTGTTCGGAAGGCCAAGAGGATTCACAATGATTCCTGAACTCGGCCGGAACGAATTTATCACGACAAAAATCAAAGGATAAAAGAAGAACACCGCGCATATAAGAAGAATCACAAAAAGAATCACTTTGTGCGAGTTGAAACGCTTTCGTTCAAGCAAAGACATTCTCTCGTTTTTTTCCTGCAAAGCGGCATTTGAAGTAATCTTGTTTTCCATAATCAAGCCTCAACCTCTTTCTTTTTCATCGTCACAAGCTGGATTCCTGTAACAATCACAATCACCGCGAACAGAATCATCGCCTTTGCGTTCGCAAGTCCTGCCTGTTTGTTCGCGAAAGCGTCAAAGTAAATATCCATCACAATCGGAACAGTTCCTGTCGCGTATCCTGTAGGCCCGAGCAAAGCGTAGATCAGGTCAAAACTTTTGAAAGCGTTCGCAATCGTAAGGAAAAGCGAAATCGTAAGCGAAGGAATCATAAGAGGCAATGTTATGAGCCTGAAACGCTGAAAGCCTGTCGCGCCGTCAATCTTTGCGGCTTCAATGACTTCTGTCGGAATGTTCTGAAGACCGGCAAGATACACAATCATGTAATAACCTGCGCCTTGCCAGACCGCGACAAGAACCAGAAGCCACGGAGTCTTGTGCGAATCCGAAATCCAGGTTTTGATTCCTGTAAGAGCCGGAAGAAGCTGGACAAAGAGCATCGACCAGATAAGAGCGACAATAATCATGGAAAGGACATTAGGAAGAAAGTAGATTGTCCTTAAAACTTTCTGTCCTTTTATTCCTGTGTCCAAAGCAAGCGCAAGGCCGAACGCGACGACGTTTATTCCGAGCACTGAAAAAACGGCGAAGAAAAGAGTGAATCCGATTACGCCCATTCTCTGCTCTTTCACAACCCAGGTTTCAGACAGCGCTGTCTTAAGCTCCGCAGTCGCGTGAAATTCCTGGTTCACTTCGTAGATGATATTCTCAGATTCCTCAGAGACAGGATTCTCAAGGATGAATGTCCTGCTCAAATCGTCAAGAGCCTCTTTGCTTCCTTCAAGTGAAGCGGACTTCAGGCGGCGGATATAAGAATCCACCGCTCCATCTGAAACCGTCTTTGATTCAGAAACTTCAGGCAAATCCCAAAGCCTGTCCTCTATGGAAATCTCGTCGTAGTCAGATGAAAGAACGTAACGGTCTTTCTCTTCGTTGTATATATACGCGTCAAGAATCAGTCTTTCATATTCAGGTCTGTTTTTCAGACCTTTCATGACTTCTTTTCTGAAAACCCTGCCATCGATGGACGACGGAAGATTTGAAGTCCTTGTGAATTTTTCGATAGTCAGCACATAAGGATAAAAATCCTTGTCGATTTTTCCTGTGAAAATCTTCTTGTAGTTCTCAAGCCCTACAAATCTGTTCAGCTCAGGCTGGTATCCTGTCTTTTTTACAATCCGCTCAAGCCTGCGTCTTTTCAGACCTCTTACCGCGGTTCTGCTGTATGAATTGTCTTTCTCGCTGAAAGTGTAAATGCTCATCACATAATCTCTGTCTTTCTGCTTTTTTATATTGTTCAATATCAGGGTTTCAAATTCGTTTTTCCCGATTATATTCGGAGTTTTCGGAGTAAGCCCGTCCCAGTTTGTCATTGAAATTCCGACACCGTTGATAAAAGGAACTATAAAGAAAATGATGTATAAGGCTAGGCAAGGCACAACAAAAGCAGCAAAATAAGACCATTTTTTTATTTTCGGTTCAACCATCTTAAGCAAATCCTTGAAAAATCAAAAAAAAAGGGCTGTCTAATCAGATTTAGGCAGCCCTTGAGAGTAAAAAACTATTTGTTTACAGACGAAGCCCACATCGCGTCGATGTCTTTAATCACATCAGCGGCGGTCTTTCTCTGCATCATGTACTGCTGCGCGCCGTTTTTGCACGCGTCCTCAAACACATCTGTAGGATACTGGCTGAATGCCCAAGGATTCGCGCCTCTGTCCGCGACAGATTTCATCAGGTCATCGTAAGGAACTCCGAGAGAAGAGAAATCTCCGCCCTTGAACGAGTTTGTAAGCTTGTACTCTGAAACCCAAAGCTTTGAGCCTTCAGAAGAAGCAAGGAAATCAAGGAATTTGAGAGCCGCAGCCTGTTCCTCAGGAGTTGACTGCGAAGAGATTCCGAAAGTAGAGTCAACATCAGCGTAGATTCTGTTCATGCTCGCGTCGTTGTAGACAGGGAACGGAATAAATCCCGCGTTGAGATTAGGATTGAGCTTCAAAGCGTCGACATAAGCCCAAAGCCCCTGAACCATCATGGCAGACTCGCCTTTTGCGAATGACTGCTGCTGAGCGCCTCCGTCCATTTCCGCGGCGTTGGAATTCATGTTCGCCTTGTAGAAATCAAGGATGCTGAAAAGCTTCGCAGTGTCAACATCTCCGTAAGAAGCGTTTCCTTCGTTCATCGCCTTGATGAACGCGTCCGCTGTGATTCCCTTTTCCTGGAGAAGCGCAGTGTGAACCATTGTGATGAAGTGTCCTACCGACCAGTTCTCTTTCAGAAGAGCGGCGAAAGGAACATATCCGTTGTCCGAAAGTGTGCGGCATACACGCTCAAGGTCGCGGTATGTCTCAGGAGCGGAAATTCCGCATTTTTCAAAGATGTCCTTGTTGTAGATGATGCCGATTCCAGCGAAATCCATAGGCATCGCGTACTGCTTTCCGTTGTAGGTTACAGCAGGAAGCGCGCTCGGAAGGACATTCTTCATGCTGTCGATGTCAGTGATGTCCACAAGATAGCCTTTTGAAGCGTATTCCCTTACACGCGAGTATGACTGCATCTGAAGAATTTCAGGCAAGTCTCCCTGAGCGGCGCGGGCGGACATTGTCGCGTCGGCATCGTTTGTGGTGATCAAAGGAGTGACAGAAATATTAGGATTTGTCTTTTCAAATGCCCTTATAATATTCTTCAATCCTTCCTGATTTTCCTGCTTGTAATAATACAGCTCAAGATTGATTTTGCCAGAACCGGAAGCGCTGTCGCCCTTTTTCTTGCAACCTGTAAAAGCTGCGGCGACAAGAAGCACCGCGGCAACCGTAGTCATCAATTTTTTCATTTCATCCTCCAATATTTATGACTTGCTGCACATTTTTTCTGTACATAAGAATATTTTATATCGGCATTTTTGGATTGTCAAATTTTAAATAACATGAACGGCGAGTTTTATAATATTAATAGTCCGAATGTCGAGTTTTCTTTCCGAACAGTAAAAAATGTACGTAGGCCAGGCTCCGATTTGAAAAACAATCTGCACAAGTGAGTTATAAAACTTGAAAATTGCAGGCAAAACCTGTTTGGTGATCTAGATAAACTTAACCATCATAATTTTTTGACGAACGCGGAAGCCGTTTTTCATAATCGGGTTCTTGCCGAAAGTACATTTTTGCTAACCCATTAGAACCCGACATTCGGGCTAATATCGCACAAATATCACATCACACGGCAGACAGCGCATTTAAGATATTCGGATTTTGGATATCCTGCGAGGACAGGATGGTCAAAGCCCGCGCCCCGTTTTTCAAGAATCTGAATCCGCCTGTGGCTGTCAGCCGAAGCATGCATAAGCATATCGTAGAAATGCTGGCTGTCAAAAAAATAAGAGCATGAGCAGGTGATTAAGATTCCGCCTTCGTTCAGAAGACGCATCGCGCGCAGGTTTATCTCTTTGTAGCCGCCGTAAGCCTTTTGAATCGATTTTGCGTTTTTCGCGAACGCAGGAGGGTCAAGCACAATCACATCGAATTTCTCGCCGGAAGCCTCGTATTCTTTTAGCAAATCAAAGACATCTGCGCGGACAGTCCTCACGGCATTCTCCGCTCCGTTCAGCTCAAGGTTCTGTTCTATCATTTTGACAGCATCTTCTGAAATGTCGGCTGCGACAACTTCTCTCGCTCCTGCCTTGAACGCGTTCAGCGCGAACGCTCCTGTGTGGCTGAATGCGTCGAGAACTTTTTTTCCGCGGCAATATCTTGAAATCGCCTTGCGGTTTTCTTTCTGGTCAAGGAAATATCCTGTCTTCTGTCCGTTTTCAATATCTACATCCAGAAGAACGCCGTTCTCTTCAATCGTAAAAGTTGTCCTGAACTGTTTTCCAATCCAGCCCGACTTTAAAGGAAGACCTTCTTTTTCGCGCACAGCATCATCGTCCTTCTCATAGATTCCGTTCGGCTTCACAGTCTTTCCAAGAGCAGAAAGTATTTCATTCCTGAAAACCTCACAGCTCATAGAAAGAAACTGGACAACAAGAAAAACCCTTCCGTCAGAATCGCAGAAACGCTCGCATATGAATCCCGGAACAAAATCCGCCTCGCCGAAGACAAGCCTGCAGGAGTCCTTTTCGGAATAATGAAGACGGCGGATATTTACAGCATCTGAAATCCGTTTTTCCCAGAACAAAGAGATATTTTCAAAGACTTTGTCAGCGTGCTCTTTAGATATAAGCCGGACAGTGATTTTTGAGTTTCTGTTTATGATTCCTGTCCCAAGAAATCTGCCGGCCTTTGTGTAGACTTCAACTCCGCTTCCGTTCTGGATGTCAGCATCTTCAAGAGGCTTTTCGTTCCATTCGTCCCTTTCGGTTTTCCGCCATTTGATATGCGAAATCTCGTTGTCATAAACCCAGGGAAATCCCTGAAGAATTTCTGTCTCTTCCTTTGCCTTTAAAAACACGCGTGGAAAAATCATAAAATATCGCTCCTCTTAAACTTATCGCAAGTAAAATCAAAAAGTAAAAATCAAAAATCATGAGTCGCTTTCAGCTGATTCAGGAATCTCAGCCTTCTCTTCATCCGCCGTGTGAAGATAGTCGCAGTCAGGATTTATGCAGGATTTATAAGAGCCGTTTTTCTTGTCGTATTTCTCGACAAGAAACCAGCCGCATTTCGGGCAATACTGGTCAATCGGCTTGAAATGGCTTATGAACGAGCATTTCGGATAATTTGTGCAGCCGTAGAATTCTTTTCCGCGTCCTTTTGTCTTTCTGGCGACAATCTCGCCGTCGCAGCCAGGCATAGGACATTTCGCAAGCGGAATCGATTTTGTGTTGTGGCACTCAGGGAATCCAGAGCAGGCAAGGAAAAATCCGAAGCGTCCGAGCTTTTTCACCATCATTTTTCCGCATTTTTCGCAAACCTTGTCTGTCGGCTCGTCAAGGCTTCCTTTCACGCTCTGGACATTCTCCATCACTTCATCGACACGGTTCTTGAACGGCCCGTAAAAGCCGCCTATCATATCGTTCCAGACAAGACTGTCAGCCTCGACCTTGTCAAGATTGTTTTCAACATCAGCAGTGAAATGCTCGTTTATCACATCAGGGAAACTTTCAACAAGAATCCTGCATATCATTTTTCCAAGCTGTGTCGGGACCAGCTGCTTGTTGCTTCTTGTCACATAATAGCGGTCAAGGAGAACTGAAATTATCGGAGCGTAGGTTGAAGGCCGCCCGATTCCTTTTTCCTCAAGAGTCCGGACTATAGAAGCGTCTGTATACCGCGCAGGGCCTTGAGTGAAATGCTGCTCAGGATGGAAATTCTCCGCTTCGATGACTTCGCCGACTTTCAGGCTCGGAAGATTTCCAGTCTTGTCTTCCTTGGACGAAAGAAGCTTTATCACGCTGTAAAATCCTTTTTCTGAAATTTTAGACGCGCTCACGCGGAAAACCGCATCTCCTGCTGTTATCTCGGCGGAAGTTGTTGTTGTCTTAGCGTTGTTCATCTGGCTTGAGACAAAGCGTTCCCAGATAATCGTGTAAAGGCGGAGCTGGTCGCGTGTAAGATATTCTTTCACGCTATCAGGCGTGTATTCTGTGTAGGTCGGGCGGATTCCCTCGTGCGCGTCCTGGGCGGCTTTTCCGACTGTGTAGTGAATCGGCTCTGGAGGAAGGTCAGAAGGATGATTTTTTGAAATCCATTCGCGGACATCGGAAAGAGCGGTCTCGCTGATTCTGACCGAGTCTGTTCGCATATAAGTTATAAGACCGACCCTGTTCTGCCCCATCGTGATTCCTTCGTAAAGCTGCTGGGCAATCTGCATTGTCTTTCTGGAAGTGAATCCCAGCCTGTTCGCCGCCGCCTGCTGAAGCTTTGAAGTCGTGAAAGGCGCTTTGGGACGGACAGTTTTTTCCGTCTGCTTTATGTTTGTCACTTCGCATCTTGAATTTTTTATCTCTTCGATGATTTTGTTCACGACATCTTCTGATTTTAAGTCCGGCGTTTCGTCCTTGTATTTTACAAGCTGGGCTGTGAATTTAGTCTTTCCTTTTATGAAATCAGCGTCCAGCGACCAGTATTCGTCAGGAATGAAATTCTCGACTTCCTCTTCCCTTTCGCATATCAGCCTAAGAGCGACCGACTGGACTCGTCCTGCGGAAAGCCCGTTCTTGACTTTAGCCCAGAGAAGCGGGCTCAGATTGTAGCCGACAAGCCTGTCAAGGACACGGCGGGCCTTCTGCGCGTTCACTTTGCTTTCAGCAATCTCTCCAGGATGCTGGACAGCCTCTTTTATCGCGCCGGGAGTGATTTCATTGAACACAATGCGGCTGATTTTCGCGTCTGTTTTTTCCTTCAGCGCGTTGTTCAAGTGCCAGGCAATCGCTTCTCCTTCGCGGTCGTTATCCGACGCAAGAAGAACAGACCCGGATTTTTTCGCGTCTTTCTGAAGCTCTTTCAAGAGTTTCGCTTTTCCGCGGACTGTGATGTATTCGGGCTGAAAATCATGCTCGATGTCAATCGCCATTCTTGACTTCGGAAGGTCAATGAGATGTCCTTTCGAGGCTTTGACAACAAATCCCGGTCCAAGATATTTCTCGATTGTGTGCGCTTTTGAAGGAGACTCTACAATCACGAGAGTCTGTTTCTGCTTTTCTTTTTTAGAAACACTTTTTTTTGAAGCAGTTTTTTCCAGATTTTTTTCTTCAGCCATAAATTCTTCCTAAAATATTTAAAACAGCGTCATCTGCTGATTTTTTGCATTCCGAGCTCCCGGCGCCTCTTTAAGACATTCACAGAAATCCCTGTAGTCTTTTATGACAGGAGCGCCTTGGGAAATATAGTTTTCCAGCCTGCGTTCCGCCTTTGAGCCGGATATTTTTCCAAGCGAAAGATTTTTCGCATTGTTTTCTCTTACATTTTTGCGCACAATGCCTGCGTTTTCAGAAAAACAGGCCTCGTGGAAAACCAGGTCGCGGTTGTACTCAAGGGCAAAATCCGCCGTTATAAGAGAACCGCTTCCGTCCGGAGCCTGAATCACAACTGTGCTCTGGGAAAGCGAAGCGATTATCCTGTTCCTCTGGACAAAGCGGAAATTTTGAGACGGAGTTCCGGGAGCATACTCGCTTACAATGCAGCCGCCTGTGCGTATTATGTTTTCCGCAAGCCTTTTATGCCCTGAAGGAACCACAGTGTCGATTCCGCAAGGAAGAACCGCGATTGTCTTAGCCTTTGGAAAAAATCCTGCCTTCTCGTACAAGTCAAACGAAGCGTCCAAAGCGCCTTTATGCGCCTCGCCGTCAATTCCTTTCGCAAGCCCTGAGACAACATTCACTCCGTCAAGAACCGCCTCGTATGAAAACTCGTTCGCGGCTTTTCTTCCGTCCGGAGTCATAAGCCTGGTTCCTACAACAGAAACCGACTTTTCAAGAAGGCAGTCTTTGTTTCCCCTGTAAAACAGCACAAACGGAGCGTTCACTGTTTCCCGAAGAAGAGCAGGATACTCTGAATCCTCATAATAAAGAAGCCCGATATTTTTCAGGGCGATGATTTTTGATTCGGCTTCCGCTTCCTTGAGATTTTTTCTTCCATCAAACGAAGAGACTTTCAGCTCACGCTGGACAAACCGTCTGAAATCTTCTATTGACATTAATGCAAGTTCTCTTGAGCTGTCAATATTTTTGAGCAAATTTATTTTTTCCGCAAGGGAAAGAAAAGTTATTCTCGAAAGGAAAACCAGACTTAAAAGTTTTCCGCTGTCATCAGTCCGCATACGAGGCATCTAACACAATTTTTTTGTTCGTCTCCGCGTCCGCCTTCTTTTCAGCGGATTTTGTGAGCGAAATTATCTTGTCGTACATTGAAACCGCCTTGTCGTACTCATACTCGCAGTAATAAGCGCGGGCAAGGACAAACATCGCGTCTGTGTTTTTTGTGTCGATTGTAAGAAGCTTTTCAAGATAAGGAATCGCTTTTTCATTCTCGTCAAGCTCATAGACATAAAGAACTCCAAGAGCGTAAAGCGCGCGCGAATATCTAGGCTCGATTTCAATCGCGCGGAGATACGCGTTTTCTGAAAGCCTGAGGTAGTTCATTTTCTTTTCAGAGCTTCCTGTAGCCTCGAAATCAAGCGCGGTGTGGCTCATATAACCTGCGCATATTCCGACATAATAATAAAGATTCTGGTTGTCAGGATGATACTGAAGCGCGTTCTGGAAACATTTCAAAGCCTCGCCGTACATTTTGTTGTCAAGATAACGGGTTCCAAGGATTTTGTACCAGATTCCGACCTGTGTCTGGGCAAGCTGGATGTCCGCGACCCGTTTCTGGTATTTTTCTATGGCGTCTTTAAGCTCGTCGATTGTCGTAGGATTCTGAACGCCTTCTTCAAGACGCTGCATTCTGATAATCTGCTTGTTTGAAACACCGCAGGAAGAAAAAAGCAAAGAAAAAAAAGCAAGAAACGTAAATGTGAAAGCGATTTTTTTCATATAAACTCCTTCTTTTCATGACCCGGAAAGTATTTTGTATGATATTCGGAAAGCTCTTTGTCGTCAACATGAGTGTAAATCTGGGTTGTCGCAAGGTCGGAATGTCCCAAAAGCTCCTGGACAGAACGCAGGTCCGCTCCGCCCTGAAGAAGATGTGTCGCAAACGAATGGCGCAGAGTATGGACTTTTGCCTTGACACCTGAAGTCTGCTCAAGAATCTGGAAATTCTTCCAGACGCCTTTTCGGGAAATCGGGTTTCCTTTGTAGTTCACAAAAACCTGCGGAACAATGCGGTTTCCGACCAGCTCAGGGCGGATTTCAAAATAAGACTCGAGTTTTTCCTTGGCGGTTTCCCCGAACGGAACGATGCGCTCTTTGTCGCCTTTTCCGCGCACGATTATTATCTTCTCGTCGATATGGACATTCTCGACAAGAAGGGAACAGGCCTCGCTGATTCTAAGCCCGCAGGAATAAATAAGCTCGAACAGGGCTGCGTCTCTTTTCCCGATATTTGTAGTCGTGTCAATCTGGGAAAGAAGCTTTTCAACCTGCTCCACAGAAAGAACGCAGGGAAGAGAACGCTCCGCTTTGGGACGGTCAAGCATAAGCGCGTAGTTCTCTTCCCAGATTCCTGTCCGCCTGAGATAAGAGCCCATCGCGCGCAAAGCGGAAATGTCTTTCGCGACAGTCAGAGCGGAACAGTCATTCGTGCTTCGCCATGAAAGAAAATACAAGAGATTCTGGACACGGACATCCGCAAGCTTCACACGGTTTCTGCTGCACCACATGCAGAAATTTTCCACTGTGCCGCAGTATGTCTCCGCAGTGAGCTTCGCGTCGCGCTGAACCAGAAGCAGGTCCGCCTTGAACCTTTTCACAAAAGATTCGATTTTATTTTTTGCGGTTGAAGTTGATTGTCCTTGAGTATCCACTGTTTTTTCTCATGGCGGCAGGAGTGTTCAGGTCGTTTGGGTCTCCTGAACCGATTCTGGTTCGCCAGTCTGGTCTTTCTGAATTTTCTTTTGAAGATGCGTATGAAGAAACAGGAGCTTTGCTGTCTTCCTCAAAATCAAACTCGCCGCTCTGTGTCTTTTCAGTATAGCCTGGATTCAGAATGCTGTTGAATTCGTCAAAAGAATAATTGTTCGAATCTTCTTTTCTGGTTTCATGAACAGGCTTCTCTTCTTCGCAAGGCTTTTCGTCCTCGCAGTAATCCGGCTGGTTGAATCCTGTCGCTATCACAGTGACACTGATTTTGTCTCCCATGGAATCGTCTGTGACAATGCCTGGCTTCAGCTCGCGGTCCGGGTCAGCGGAAGCGCAGATTATCTTTGAAATCTCTTCCATCTCGTTCAGAGTGAAATCGCTTGAAGCGCAGACATTTATAAGAAAATGCTTCGCTCCTTCAATGCTTGTGTCTTCAAGCAGAGGATTGTTTATCGCGTTGGAAGCCGCGTCGACAGCCCTGTTTTCTCCGGACGCGACACCGATTCCGAAAATCGCAGTGCCCTGTCCTCTCATCGCGGCTCTTACATCGGCGAAATCTATATTCGGAGTTCCGTATTTTGTGATTATTGTGGACATTCCTTCAATGCTCTGCCTGAGCAAATCGTCTGCCGCCTTGTACTGATCGACAAATGAAAGCCCGTTCCCGAAAACCTCGCAGATTTTCGAGTTAGGAATGACAATCACAGAATCGACAGCCTCGCGGAGTTTTGAAAGGCCTTCTTTGGCAAGAGCCATGCGCCTGTTTCCTTCCCAGTCAAAA
This sequence comes from uncultured Treponema sp., assembly GCA_964606655.1. Classification (GTDB taxonomy): domain Bacteria; phylum Spirochaetota; class Spirochaetia; order Treponematales; family Treponemataceae; genus Treponema_D. The sequence goes on along the minus strand of CAZSHF010000001.1, from coordinate 91,420 downwards.
GGCGTTGTCACGATTCCTACAGTCAAAGCGCCTAGTTCCCTCGCAATCCGCGCGACAACAGGAGCAGAACCGGTTCCTGTTCCTCCTCCCATTCCAGCAGTGACAAAAACCATGTTCGCGCCTTTAAGGACATTTTTTATAGCTTCCTTGTCCTCTTCAGCCGCCTTTTCACCGATTGAAGGATCTCCGCCGGCCCCAAGCCCTTGAGTAAGCTTCTGTCCGATTGCGATTTTGTTCGGCGCGGAAGATTTCTTCAAAGCCTGCATATCCGTGTTCAAGGCGATGAAATCAACATCGTGGATATTCGCCTCGAGCATACGGTTCACAGCGTTTGAGCCGCCGCCGCCGCAGCCTATCACTTTGATTACAGTGACATTTTCCTTCTGATTGTCAACAACTTCAAAATCCATTATTTTCCTCCCGACCCCTGAAATAATGACTAAGAATAATTATTTTCAATTTTATAAGACAAGCCTGTCCTAAAAACCGGGTTTTCAAAACAGGCTCATCATGTCTATGTATTCTCCGTTCCGGAAAAAAGACACAAGCCTTGCGCAAAAAAGCCGTCAGAACAAAGACTTCATGAATTTCCTGAAAGGATTCTCTTTGCCTGGTTTTCCGTTCTTTTCCGCGGAAACGCGTTTTCTTCCTTTCCTTGAATCCTTGTGATGAAAACTGTTCCTGTTCCCCATCACAAGCCCGATTGCTGTCGCCCATTCAGGCGAAGTGTAATCCTCCTCGATTCCGCCGAGTTTTTCAGGAATTCCGACTCTTACAGCAGAAGTCTGGAAAACCTCCTGGGCCATCTCGACGATTCCGTTCATGTTCGCTCCTCCGCCAGTAAGAATTATGTTTCCAGAAAGCTGAGTGAGAGTTGTCATCTCCATGATTTTATCAAGGACGAGCTGGAAAATCTCTTCTATGCGCGGAGCGATTATCTCGCAAAGCTCGCTCTGGTCAAACTCCTCCGGCGGACGGCCGGCAAGAGCCGGAATTATGACTTTCGCATCCTGAGGAACATTGTCCAGCCAGCACGAGCCGTACTTCACTTTTATATCTTCCGCCTCGGCCACTGTTATTCCCTTGCAGATGGCGATGTCGTTTGTGACTATGTTTCCGCCGTAGGGAACAGAAGCCGTGCATACAGGCGCTCCGTTCACAAGGACAAGAAAATCTGTAGTTCCGGCCCCCAAATCTATAAGAATCGAACCCAGCTCACATTCGTCGGAATTTGTCACAGCCGAAGTCGAAGCGAGTGTTTTCAGCATGACTCCGTCAATTTCATAGCCTGCGCGGTGGACACAGCTTGCAAGATTCTGGATTGTAGTCCTTGAAGCGGTTATTATATGGACAGCGGTCTCAAGGCAGACTCCAAGCCTGTTTATAGGATTCTTGATTCCTGGAACTCCGTCCACAATATAATCCTGTGTGATGACATGAAGCATATCGCGGTCAAGCGACATCTGGATAGCGGTCGCGGAATCACGGACACGCTTTATGTCCTCTTCGCCTACGCTCCGCTGCGATTTTCCTTTTGGAGAAACAGCGACCTTTCCGTTTGTGTTGTATCCTTGAATCTGTTCTCCGCCGATTGAAGTGTAGCATGAATGGACATCGATTCCAGCGTTCTGCTCAGCGTTCTCAATCGCTTTTTTTATGACATTTGAAGTCGCCTCGATATTCACAATATTTCCAAAGCGCAAGCCGACGGATTTCTCGCAGGCAACTCCGGCAATCCGAAGAACATCTGTCTCTCCGTCGATTTCACCGATTGCAACCCGAATATTACTTGTACCAATATCAAGACCGACTATGACATTCATCTACCGAATCCACCCGAAACTAAATCTTCAGCGTTTCCTATACGAAACAGAACCGTATCTCAAATCAATTTCTGAAACATCCGGTTCGATTGAATTGACAACATCAAGAACAACCATCATGTATTTTAGCGAATCTTCGTTCAATGTTCTATCTGTAAGGACGCGAATTCTGGAGCTCACAGGAATCAAGACAAGCTCAAAATTTCCTGACTCCTTCGGGACAACGCAGATTTCAGAAATCGCGGCGAAATAGTTCTGAGGAAGAGAACGGATTTCCGCAATCTGTTCAATAAGCGAGCGGTATTTCAAAGGAATTCTCATTCCTTCGCTGAGATGCTCGACAGGAAGCCCTGAGACAATCGGAACAGAATTTTTCTCGGAATATGAAGAGGAAGCGTCAGGAAAAATCACTCCGTTCCTGTCAATCTGGACAGGAACGCTTCTGTCCGAACGCTCGATGAAAGTCATCGCGACAGGCTCGCGCTCCTTGACATTTATGTAAATCCTGTTCGGAAATTTCTTGCAAATCTCGACATAATCGATTCCAGGAGCGCTTGCGATAATAGAAGTCGCGGCATCGACATCAAATCCGTACAGAGTCTTCGCGTTCATCGGCCGGAGCATATTCACAATTTCGGCGGCGGTGTACTCAGACTGTCCTGAAACAGAGACAAAAGGAGGCTTCGCGCTTGGAATCACAAACTTGTAGACAAGAACTTCAACTCCGATGCAGAACGCCAGAACCATAAGGATTATTTTCACTGCGACGACAACTTTGTCAGCCTTTTTGTCAGATGATGAGCGTCCTCTGTAATTGTCTGAAGACACATCGAAAACATCGTCGTCGTATTCCTCAAATCTTATGCTTAAATCACTCATAAGCATTAACTCCGTTTATATTCACTTCCTCAAATCCTGATATTTCATAAATCTCTTTCGGCTCTTTGTCTCCGCGCGAAGCGTTCACGACAAAACCGCACATGCACAAAGTCACGATTATCGAAGAGCCGCCGAGCGAAAAGAAAGGAAGAGGAATTCCTGTGGAAGGGACCGCTCCGCAGACAACAGCGCAGTTCATCAAAGACTGAAGCAGAATCATCGTGACAAAGCCGAAGCTTGCGAAAGCGGAAAACCTGTCCTCGCACTCGAAAGAAATTTTATATCCGCGCCAGGAAAAAAGCCCCAGAAGGAGAAAATATCCTGCCACTCCGAAAAGCCCCATCGCTTCAGCCCAGCCCGCGAATATATAATCCGCCTGGACTTCAGGAATCTTCAGCGCCTGGACAAGACCTGTCCCTATTCCTGTTCCCCAGAATTTTCCGGAGCTCACAGCGCGTTTTGCCGCGATGCTCTGGTAATTTATCGAATGGATTCCTTCGTCCGGCCTTAAAAACGCTACAATCCTGTCAAGCCTGTACTGCTCGCTTGTTATGAAAAGAACAAGGACAGGAACCGCAAGAATTCCCACCGCGAAAGCCCATTTTGTGTTCATTCCGGCGGCGGCAAACATAAGAAAGCACACGGCGAATATGAAAACCGAAGTCGAAAGGTCTTTCTGAAGGAGAACCAGAACAGTGAAGAGCACAAGAACCGCGACGCAGGGAAAAACAGTCCTTTCGTCAGGATTAAGGACAGAAAGCTGCTTGTCAAAAAGATTGGAAAGAAAAAGCACAAGCGTGAATTTCACAATCTCTGACGACTGCAAAGTGAACGACATCGGAATGAACGGAATTTTAAGCCAGCGTCTCGCTCCGTTCTTTTCAACGGAAAACGCGGGAACAAAAGTCAGAAGGCATAAAATCAAAGTCACAAAGAAAATCACAGGAATCGCCCTGCGTATCGCGGACATCCTGAGGCTTGCAAGAAGAAAAAATCCGGCAAGCCCTGCAAGAGCGCAGACCATCTGCCGCTTCACAAAGTAAAACGAATCCCCGAACGCGTTCTCGGCGTATCTTTGAGTGCAGAAATACTGAGTGAAAAGCCCGAACCCCAAAAGAAGAATCACTGTCACGATGAAAAAAAGGTCGCTTCTTCTGTATCTTGAAACTGAACGCTCCGCAAAAAAACTGTATTCAGACATCAGTTTTCCTCCCTTTTTTCAGTTTTGCAAGCCTTGTCCGCCGTTTCTTTTCCTGAGGATTTTTCAGGCGAAGCCTCTGATTTTTTATCGGAACATTCAACCAAAGGAAGAAGCCTTTCAAGCGCGATTCCGCGGGAAGCCTTTAAAAGAAGCGCATCGTTTTCCGAAAGCGTTTCAAGAAGAATCCCGGAAATCATTTCAAAGGAATCCGTGCCGAAATTTTTCTCGTAAAAAACCTTGGAAAATCCAAGCGAAAGAGCCTTGTCGTAAGCGGCTTTCATTTCGTTTCCGACAAACATGACAAAATCCAGACTCAAAGATGAAACAAGCTCGCCGATTCCGCTGTGAGCCGAAAAAGACTTATCTCCAAGCTCAAGCATATCGCCAAGGACACAGATTTTTTTATTCACGCGGCAAACGGAATCACCGGAAGAAGAGCCAAGCGAAGAAAGAAAAGCCAGGGCGTTTTTCATCGAGTCAGGATTCGCGTTGTAGAAATCCTTCACAAGCGTGATTTTCTTTCCGTTTTTCAGGAGAGCCGAGGAAATTTCCATGCGTCCTGAAACTGGATTTATTTTTTCAATGCCGTTTTTTATCTCAAGAGAAGAAAGACCGAATTTTTTTCCGACAGCGACAGCAGCCAAAGCGTTCAGGTAATTGTAAAGCCCAGGGATTTTCAGATTCACTTCAAGCCCGTCAAGAGAAAAGAACGTTCCTGAAATTCCTCCGTCGCGGAGAAAAAGAACTCCGCTTTTTGAGGAAGGAACATTTTTTCCGTAATATACAATCTCGCCTTTCGCATTTTCCGAAAGAAAATCCCTGAAATCGTCCTCATAAGGAATGAAAGCCGCGCCGTCGCTTTTCACAAAATCAAAGACATGGCGTTTTTCCGCCGCGATGTTTTCACGGCTTCCAAGGATTCCGACGTGCGCCGTTCCGATATTTGTAATCACAGCATAATTCGCTTTCAGGACAGAAGAGATTTCTTCAATTTCGTGGAACCTGTTCATTCCCATCTCAAAGACGCAGACCTCGTGCTCCTTCCTGATTCTGAACACAGAAAGAGGAAGTCCTGTCTCCGAATTGAAATTTCCTTCAGTGCTCACGACATTGAATTTCTCTTTAAGGACAGAAACAATCATCTCCTTTGTCGTTGTCTTTCCGCTTGAGCCGCTGACAGCGATTTTTTTGATCGAAGGAAATTTTTCAGCGTACTTTCCGGCGGATTTCTGCAGGGCTTCCAAAGTGTTTCCGACAGCGATCACAAAGAGATTTCCGTGTTTCCGGCAAAGCTCTTCATAGCAGGATGAGTTTTTTTCATATTCAGAAAGATTTATGAAAATCGCAGACGCGCCTTTGTCCGCCGCTTCGCCTGCAAATTTATGTCCGTCCTGCTTTTCCCCGACAAGAGGAACAAAAAGCGAGCCTGAAACGACATTCCGCGAATCCGTCTGGACATCAGTGAAAGAAAAAGCGTCGGCGGATTTCCCGGAAATTTCCTTTCCGTCCACAGCAGAAAGAATTTCATGCAATGAAAGCAAAGATTCAGAGGAAACATGATTTTTTCCGTTTTTTATGCTTTTTTTCACTTTTTTCCTCTTTGTCAGTTTTTCGCTCCGTTCATTTCAACGCGGACAATGTCTTCGGTTTCGGCTTTGTGCATTCCAAGCTCTTCAACCGCTTTTTTTTCAATTTCATCTGTGCTTGAAAGAAGGCTTATGTCTCCGACAAGTTTTTTGTTCTGCTCTACAAGCTCTTCCTGTGTCCTTTCAAGACGGCTCACTTCTTTTGAAAGCTCCGAATATCTTTTTGTCTGAAAACCGTAAAGAATCAGAAGAAGCGGAATCATAGCCGCAATCGCGCAGACGAAGATTTTGTAGAATATGTTTTTAAGTACTGATTTTTCTGTCTCTTCCATCAAAAGCCTCCTGCTCCGTCAAGACGAAGAGAATCCGCGTCTCTGATTTTTTTCACTGCACGGAGTTTTGCGCTACGCGAAGGCGGATTCATTTTCACTTCAGCCTCGCTCGGCTCGACAGGCTTTCTGGTCAGAATTTCCGCGCAAGGAGAGCCTCCGCATCTGCACACAGCGTATTCGGGCGGACAGACACAGGATTTTCCAAGATTCCTGAAATAGTTTTTCACGATTCTGTCCTCAAGCGAATGGAAAGTTATCACGCCGAGTTTTCCGCCGGGATTAAGGCAGTTGAACGCGTTGTGCAAGGCAGGCGGAATATGCTCAAGCTCGCTGTTCACTGCAATACGGAGAGCCTGAAAAGTCCTTGTCGCAGGATGAATCGGGCCGTGCCTGTAGCCTGAAGGAACCGCGTTCCAAATAATCTCCGCCAAGGCTTTTGACGATCCGATTTTTCCGCCCTGACGAGAAAGGCATATCGCTTTTGCGATTCTCCGGCTGAATTTCTCCTCGCCGTAAAGGTAAATCAAGTCAGCAAGCTCTTTCTCGCCCAAAGAATTTACAATATCCGCCGCGGATTTTTTTTCAGTCTCTGAATCAAGCCGCATATCAAGCGGCTCGTCATAACGGAAAGAAAACCCCCGGCCTGATTTCTCATAATGGAACACCGAAATCCCCAGATCGAATAAAATCAGATCTGGTTTCGGATATTCGTCCGGATAGTTCTCGTAAAAATCATTGAACCATCCGCTATAAAAATGCATTCTGTCTCCGTATTTTGAAAGCCTCATTTTCGCTTTCGACTGGATGACAGAATCTGCATCAATTCCAATCACATTGAGAAAAGGGAAATTTGAAAGAAACGCGTCAGAATGCCCGCCTTCGCCCAAAGTTGAATCGCACATCCAGGCGGAATTCTCATAAGGCTCGCCGAGCGGAGAAAGATATTTTAAGCAGGGCTCCAGAAGAACCGGAGTGTGAACGATTTCCATTCTTGAAAAAACCGCCGGAAGAACAACAAGACGCTGCATCTTCCGGCTTCCCCTTCCACCATTTATCAAAAATCAGAATACACTGAAAACAGACAAGCCTTGCTAAAAAGTGATGTCATTGAATTCTTCTGCGGCCTCGCGGAAGGATTCCTCATTCGCTTTCTGATACTCGCTGTAAGTCGCCGCGTCCCAGATTTCCACAAAGTCGGAAATTCCAAGAACTGTGCAGTCCTTTTCCAGCCGAGCATATTCACGAAGGCTTTGCGGGATAGAAAGTCGTCCGTTCTTGTCAAACTCGACCGGCTGCGCGGAAGCGACAAAATGCCTCACAACCTGAAGATTTTTTTTCTTCATCATGGAAGCGTTTCCGGTAAGTTTGTCCTTGAAAGATTCAAATTCCCCAAGCGTAAAAAGCCACAAGCAGGTATCTAAACCTTTGGTGACCATAAGCACATCCTGATTTATAGCCGTCCTCAGCTTTGCAGGAAATGAGATCCGGCCTTTTTCATCAATCGTGTTATTGTATTCACCAGTCAAAAGATTCATACCCACTTTCTACCACAATTTACCACTTTTTCCCACTTAACAACCATTTTATCGCAAAAAATTCTAAAGTCAACAACAAAAAACACCGAAAATTCAGAAAAAGTGTTTTTGTTTTTCTGCTTCTGCACATAATTGTATAGGTACGCTATATATGGGGATTAACACTTTAAACGAAAGCTCGCTTCACAGGACGCTGAAGAAAATATATTCACTCGAAGAAGGAAGCGAAACTGAAGTCGAAAGCGGCGGGCAAATCTACGACATAGTCCATAAAGACGGAAGCATAACAGAAATCCAGACAAAGAACATTTCAAGACTCGCGAAAAAAGCGGAGGCCGCGCTCATGCAAGGGAAAAAATTCAGGATTGTCCATCCTGTCGCTGAAGAAACTCGAATCGAGACTTATGACAAAAACGGAAATCTGATTTCAAGACGGAAAAGCCCTAAAAAAGAATCGGTCTATTCGGTTTTCAGGGAACTCACAGGACTTTATCCTGTGCTTCTTGAAGAAAATTTTTCGCTTGAACTTGTCTTTTCAAAAATCACAGAAATCAGAACTGAAACAGAAAATCCTGTCCAGTCAAAAAACAAAAGGCGCAGGTTCAGAAAAAACTGGCTCAAGACAGACAAAAAACTTGATTCAATAGAAAGAACGCAAATCCTGAAAAGCAAAAAGGATTATCTTGCTATGATTCCAGACGGAATTCCCGAAAGATTCACTGTAAAAGACATAGCGGAAAAACTGAAGAAAATCCCTGAAGTCAAAAACAAGACCTCAAACTGCGCAAGCATTTTTGTCTGGGTATTAAACAAAATGGAACTTATCGAGCAGGAAGGAAACAAAAACAGGGCAAGGCTTTACAGGATAAAAGATTATGAATGAAATTAGACATTACGGCTGCCAGATATTCAGCGAGTTCTGAACCTTGGCTTAATCAAGAAAACAAAAGTCAAGGGCATAAAAAAAGACGGCCCGTCAAGAACCGTCTTCTTCCTTCATTAAAAATCATTACCAGTCATCAGACATATCGTCTTCATCTCGGTTTTCCATGTCGTAAAGGTCTGTCACACATCTAAGGTCATCAAGATACATATAATAAGAACCGCGCGCGAGCATAGGATTGCAGTCAACCCTAAAACCGATTATGCGGACTCCAGGCCTATCGCCGTAATACGCGCTCGACTGGACAACGCCTCTTTCCCCGTCAGGAGAAGGCGGAACCACAGCTGTAAGCTTTTTCCATCCGCTGAACCCAAGATTTCCCATGTAAAGCTCATAGTTTCTGCCGAAGTAATCCTCGATAAGGACATAAAGGTCGTGGCTCTGGTTTCTGCCGCATACCCACATCGAGATAGTCTTTGTGATTCCTTCAACAGGAATCGGCCGCTGCGCGGTTATATAGAACGAGTTCACGCCGCGCTTGAAGAACTGGACTTTTACACCAAGAACCTGCGTGTCGGCATCCTCATTTCCCTCATCTTCAGGAAGAGGCTCTTTCATGGCAGGGCTGCCTTCAAAAAGACGGGCTGAAATAACACCATAATCAGGAGACATATGGACACTCCAAGAGCCTTCTCTTTCAAACTTGTCTACAGACTGCTCATGCAAAGCCTGCATCGCAGAATCATTTCCGATTGTCTCCGGATTAGGTTCATCAACAATACTGTTCTGCGCAAAGACCGCACAGCAAAGGCCTAAAGCCAAACCTAAAAACGCTATTAACTTTTTCATTATTTTTCATCTCCTGAAGCTGTATTCTGGCTTCCGTAAGAACCTGATTCAGCGCCGCTGAAATCAGTATCCTGAAGTTCATAACCATCGTAAATATATGCAAGCGAGTTTGAAGTGTATTTCACATGGTCAAAATAAATCGTGAAATTGTCGACATATTCTGCCGCGTCGCTTCTTACCCGGAAACCGACAAAAGTCATATTTTTAGGACCGGAGCGAAGCCTTGATTCCTGAACCATCCAGCCAGGAATATTGACGATGACATTTCTCCAGCCTTTGTACGCAAGATTTCCCGCAGAAAGAACATGAACCCGTCCTTCAGCGTCGCGAACCATAAGCTCAAGATAATAAAGATAATTCGCGCCCCAGACCCACAAATCAATATTCGAGACATTTCCCGTCAGAGGAATCTCATAAGGATTTCCGTCTTTCACAGGTATGACTTCAAACCAGTTGTCGCCTTTTCTGTTGAACGCTGTCTGGACACCAAGAACTTTAGGCTCCACATCAGAATTCTGGAAAGGTTTAAGCGAATTCGGAATGCCTGAGAAAGTTCCGTATTTCGGATAGCCTTCTGCAATGAAGCGGCTCGCGTTTACAGTCCAGCCCCATTCCTGTTCCGTATCAAAATTGTCAATCACAAATGTCTCTACGCTTTTTGAATTTGGCTGGCTGAACGCCGGAACACAAATAACAAAAACAAGAGCAAGATTTACAAGGACTTTCAAGACCTTTTTCATGTAAAACTCCTTCTTTACAATATTACATTCCGAAAACATCAGAATGAGTCTCTTATATTATCGGAACAAATATCTAAAATTATTACTCTATTGTTTTATAATTATATTTATGCCATAAAGATTTGTCAAACCATTTGTCAAGTCATGAAAGCTATGAAAGACAAGTGAATCCCACCGAATAAAACCGCCATATAATAAAGCAAGACTCAGAAATAAAAAAATCCGGCTCATAATCTGAACATTTATTCATTTGTTTATACAATAGAAATATCATTTCTAAAAACTTGAACAAAACTCTTCTTTGGCTTACTATATAAACAACTGAATATCTCTAAAGGAGTAATGACGATGATAAGTTATAAAGAACTCGGTCTTGTAAACACAAAGCACATGTTCGAAGCGGCTATGAAAGGACAGTACGCGATTCCTGCATACAACTTCAACAACATGGAGCAGATGCAGGCGATTATCCAGGCTTGCGTCGAATCAAAATCGCCTGTAATTCTTCAGGTTTCAAAAGGCGCGCGGAACTATGCCGACAAATACATTTTGCGCAATATGGCACGCGGAGCAGTTGAATACGCGCACGAACTCGGCTGCGACATTCCTATCGTCCTTCACCTGGATCACGGCCCGAACTTTGAAGTCGCAAAAGACTGCATCGACAACGGATTCTCTTCTGTCATGATTGACGGCTCAGCACTTTCTTACGACGAGAACGTAAAACTCACAAGACAGGTTGTTGACTACGCGCATTCACAGAAAGACTACGTGACTGTAGAAGCGGAGCTTGGTGTTCTCGGCGGAGTTGAGGACGATGTCGCCGCGGAAGAATCAAAATACACAAAACCGGAAGAAGTGATTGACTTCACATCAAAAACAGGATGCGACTCGCTTGCCATTTCCATCGGAACTTCACACGGAAGATGCAAATTCACTCCTGAACAGTGCACTCGCCGAGACGACGGAACTTTAGTTCCTCCTCCGCTGGCTTTCGATGTCCTTGAAGCGATTGAAAAACAGCTTCCAGGCTTCCCGATTGTCCTTCACGGAGCGTCATCAGTTCCCCAGGTTTATGTAAAAGAAATCGAAAAATACGGCGGAAAAATTCCTAACTCTGTCGGAATCCCTGAAGAGCAGCTAAGAAAAGCGGCTAAATCCGCAGTCTGCAAAATCAATGTGGATTCAGACGGACGGCTTGCAATGACAGCGGCTATCAGAAGAATCTTCGCCAACGAGCCGGATGTTTTTGACCCTCGCCTTTACCTCGGGCCTGCGCGCGACGAGCTCAAAAAAATGTATATGGACAAAAACGTAAATGTATTCGGTTCAGCAGGACACTGGAACGACTAGTTCATAAAACAGGCTGAATCAGTCAAACCATAAAAGAAAGGCTTCCTCATCAGGAAGCCTTTTTATTTGCAGCCCGCAAAAACTGTTTTATCCCAGCGGAAACCTAGACAACTGCACAATAAAACTCGGCATCCGGGCTATTTTACATTCCATTTTCCATCTTTCAGCTGGGCAAATTTTGTGCAGCCGTGATTTTCAAGCATCGCAAACTGCGGCCCGAGTTTTTTCGCTTTTCTTACAAGGCTCACATCGAAAGATTTCCTGAGCTCCTCGGCTTCTTTTAAAACTTCAGGGAACGGAACAGAATCATCGTACAGAAGAGCGCATTTTTCTTTTTCAAAAGGAATTTTATAGTTCTGCTCAAGCAGAATAGAACAGATTCTTTCAAACCCGATTGAAAAACCGACCGCAGGAATTTCCTGTCCTAAAAATTTTCCAATCATATTGTCGTATCTTCCGCCGCCTCCGACCGCGCCGCTGAATCCCGGACAAGCGATTTCAAACACAATTCCTGTGTAATATCCCTGGCCGCGGACAAGATTCGGGCTGTATGCGATTTTGTATTTTCCGCCGCTCACTTCCTCCGCGGTTTTCATGACATATTTCAAATCGGCGGCGATTTTCGGGTCGGAACATTTTTCGCTTATTGACTCGAGCGTGATTTTGTCGCCGGAAATAAAATCGACAAGAGAATTTATCGCGTTTTCAGGAAGATTTTTCTCTTCAAGCTCTTTTCTCACTCCTTCCGGACCGATTTTGTCAAGCTTGTCAAAAGTTACAGAAACTGTATCAAGGCTTTCTTTCTCAAATCCGAAAGTCAAAAGCATATCCCTTAAAATCCGCCTGTCGTTCACATTGATTGTAAAATCCTTGAATCCGATATTCATCATCGCTCTTGCGGTCACATCGATAAGCTCAACTTCTGCGCAAGGACTTGAATCTCCTAAGATATCGATGTCGCACTGGACAAACTCCCGGAGCCTTCCTTTCTGAGGACGCTCGGCGCGGTAGACACGGTCAGTCTGGATGACTTTAAAAGGAAACTGGAGATTCGCTCTGTTCGCCGCGAAAAACCTTGACAAAGGAAGCGTCAAATCGTAGCGGAGCCCCATATCAGAAAGATTTTCCGCGCTTGGATTTTCAGCCAGAGCGGACTCGAGCTTTTCTCCACGCTTGAGGACTTTGAACACAAGATTCAGGTTGTCCCCGCCGTCGGATTTATCGATATTCTCGGAATCCTCAAGAACCGGAGTTGAAATCCGCTCAAAGCCGGAGGAACGGTAAGTCTCAAGGATTTTTGACTGGATATAGTCGCGGATTTTCTGTTCTTCAGGAAGGATGTCTTTCATTCCTTTCAATGCGTTCGTTTTCATTTTTTTCTTAATTTCCTTAAATTTCACAAAGAATACTGATGAGGCATTTTACAGCGAAACAGAATAAATCACAACAAAAGATGTTTTTCCGCCGCAAAACTCGACATTCATTAAAATAAGGTTCATAATGGACAAAACCAAAAGGACGAGGCTTGAATGATTCTTGCATTTGACATCGGAAACACAAACATAAAGGCGGCGCTCTGCGAAAACAGCGAAATCCTGAACGAATGGCGGATAAGCAAGGATTCAAAACGGACAGGCGACGAATATTTTTCAATTCTACGTCCGCTCATAAAAGACACAAAAATCGAGTTCAGCCAGATAAACGACATTGTGATGAGTTCTGTCGTTCCGGCTCTGGTCGGTCCTTTTGTGAATGTCTCAAGGCATATAACAGGAAAAAAGCCTTTCATAATCGAGCCTGCAATTTACGGAAAACTTCCTGTAAAAATTCCCGAAACCGCGGTGAATGAAATCGGAACTGACCTTTTGTGCGATGCGGTCGCTTCCTGGAAAAAATACAATTCATCGTGCATTGTCGCCGATTTCGGAACAGCGCTTTCATTCACAGCAATCCATAAAAGCGGAAATATCGCTGGAGTCGCAATCGCTCCGGGAATCAGAACTGCGTTCAACGCGCTTTTTTCAAACACAGCCCAGATTCCTGCGATTCCTCTGGATATTCCAGAATCAAGCCTCGGGAAAAACACGACGCAGGCGGTACAGGCAGGAATCATTTTAGGCTACAAAGGGCTTGTCGAAAGCCTTATAAAGCAGATGAAATCTGATATGAAAAAAGAATTCGGAGAAGAAGCGTCCGGGATAAAAGTCATAGCGACAGGCGGACTGAACAGCATGCTTTCTCCGATAACAAGTGTCTTTGATTTCACAGACAAAAACCTGACGATAAAAGGAATGCTTGACATTTTCGGATTCTGCAAAGAAAAATGAAGCCTGCCGGCAGTTTTTTTAATGCCGAAACAGAAAACCTTTCAGGGCAAACCAGAAAAGCCTTTCACTTCTCGATAAAATCTTCAAGCCGGACACCGCTTCCGTCCTCGACATCGTTCTGAAGGACTGAACCCAAAACCAGAGGAAGAAAAGAAGGCGAGATTCCCGGAGCAAGGATTTTTTCCGTGCGCAAAACCGCAACGTCTGAATCCTTTATTCTGTCTCCTTTTCTGAGGCTTTTCATATAATGAAGGGAACGGTTTGTCCTTCCGTAGTTGTCTTTTTCTGAAGACGCAAGTGCCTTGACTCCGTTTCCCAAAACCGCCCTGATTTTTTCGCAAGGATAAGACTCCTCGAGCTGCTTTAAAATCAGGCTTCTGCCTTTTTCTTTTCCGTAACGGCTCAAGGCTTTTTCCGCCTGAGAGACAACATGAACCATAAGCGCAAACTGCTCGCCTTCAAGCGCGACAGGATCGTCAAGGCCGCTCTCTTTCCGGCTTAAAGTTATATGCTTTTCTATCACAGCCGCGCCGCACAGGACAGAAAGAACAGGAACAAGGACAGGATCAAGCGAATGGTCGCTCAGCCCGGAAGGAACACCGAAAATATTTTTCAGGTTTTCTATCAGATTCAGATTGTATTCGCTTTCAGGAGCCGGATAGCTTGTCACGCAATGAAGAAGAAAAATATTTTCTCTTCCTAGAATGTCAAGCGCGTCCTCAATATCAGAAAGCCTTGAAACTCCAGAAGAAACTATCACAGGAACAGGATTTTCCCCGTTTTTTTCCTGGACTTTTCTGTATTCAGAAAGTTTTTCAAGCAGAGGAAAATGGTTCAGCTCAGGGCTTGCGATTTTCACATAATCAGGTTTTATCGAAAGGAGCTCGGAAAGAGATTTCAATCCGAATGGCGAACATACAAATTTCATGCTCTTTGAATGAGCGTAATCCAGCATTTCCCTGTAGAACGGAAGAGGACATTCAAGGCTTCTGAACCTTTCGTACAAAGGAATATCGCCCGACGGAAGTTTCACATATCCTGTCTTTTCATGAAGAATCTCGCCGGCGTAAACCCACTGGAATTTGACAGCGTCCGCTCCCGCCTCATGCGCGCAGTCGACAAGGCGTTTCGCCTTTTCAACGCTGCCTTCGTGGCTTGTTCCGATTTCTGCAACAACAAACGCCATTATCTCATCTCGCTTTTCGCTTTTTCCGCTTTATATCTGTTTGAATAGACCATTATCGAATTTTCAGGAAGCCAGCCTTGCCCAAAACGGAACCATGCCTCGTCGCCTGAAAAAGATTTTCCCAAGACCATAAAAATATCGCCTTTCCTCGCGTGTCCGTCCACTTCGCTTTGCCAGCCGGTTTCTTTCCTGAAAGCGACATAAGGCTCGGTCACCAAAGCCCAGGAAACATCAGGAGCAAGCGACAAAGGCTCGCTTTCGTCAAAATAAATATTCCTGTCCTTTCTGCACGAAAGAACAGAAAGACAGCCGAGGACAATAAAAAGCACAGAAAGCGCGGAAAACGCTGAAAAAAATCTTTTCATTTTTAAGATTCCTTTTTCTGGGTTTCGGTTTTTGCTTCAGATTTTTTATCAAGAGAGGAAATATATTCAAGGACATCTGGATAGATTTTCATGTCAGAATCGACAAAATCCAGATTTTTTATTTCTTCCGGAAAAACCCATTTGTATTCAATGTGTTCCGTGAGCGAAAAAGGTTTTTCAGTTCCGTCATGCTCAAGCCTTACAAGAAACGCGTCAAGGCTGCATTTTTTTCCGCGGTGCTCAAACCATGAAGAACAGATTTTTGAAAGAGGCTCTGCGTCCACTGAGAATTCCTCGCGCATTTCACGGACAACCGCGTCCCCGCAGGTTTCGCCCGGGTCAAGTTTTCCGCCCGGAAATTCCCATTTTCCGCCCATGTCGCCGGTCATGTTCCGTCTGGCTATAAGGATTTTTCTGTCTTTGTAGACAATGCAGGCAATCGAAGCGCTCATAAAAACCATCACAGGAAAAGAACGCCCGGAAGAACAAAATGAACTATTCCGACCGCGATGCAGGCGATTCCGACATATTTCCGGCTTTCAACAAAAACAAGATTGAAAAATTTATTCAGCACAAGCGGGGAAGACGATTTTTTTTCAAAGTATTCGACAAAGACAGAAATTCCGCCTGCAAAACCGACAAGGGCAGGAACCAGATCTCCGAAAAACGGAACTCCGTTCACAGCGGAAAGAAGCTTTATGAATCCGACAAAAACGGAAAGAAGCGCGACGACAAGATAAAACATCTCGTCGTCTGTGTAAGAGCCTTTTCCGAAAACCTTGCTGAAAACATTTCGTTTTTCACCTTGGGAAGAAATGTCATCTCCACCTTCAAGGTCAGAATCATCTTTTTCCGTCTTGCTGTAAAGAAGAATCAGACCGACAAGAATATTCAGCAGAACTGAAAGAAAATAAAACTGAATCATTTCCACCTCGAAATCTTAAAGCTTATGGAAAACCCGATAAAGAAAATCTTTACGTCACCGCCGCTGAATTCTGGCTTCAAAATCTTTTTCTTCAGTCCCAGCCTCGACGGTCGCGCTGACTTTTATTATATCATAGTCGCTGAATTTTGTCCTTATGAAGAGACCTTCCCCGGAATACACATCGAAAACCTCCGCCTTGTCCGCGACAAGGCCTGAACTGTCATAAGCCTGAAACAGAACTCTGACAGGAATCTGCGCATGATTCTTTTCCGCGGCGGAATCTTCTGGAAAATCTCCTGAACTCTCATCTGAACTTTTTTTCCTGTCCGAAAACCAGTCAGGATTCTCCTTGAATTCAAGGCTTGCGTAAACCGAATCCTCGAACGAGAACGCAGACAGCTCACATTCTGTTCCAAGGAAACGCTTTTCATTGCGCGAGCTGAAAAAGCTGAAAATCCAGATGAAAGCGACAAAAACCACAATAGAGGAAAGCATAAAACGGTTTCCCGGGGTCGCGACAAGAACCTTGAAAAGACCTTTTTTAGGAGCCATTTTTCCCGCGTAGAAATCCTTCACGCTTTGTGGAGCGTTTTTCAGCCGTTCTTCCCTGCTGTAGTAAAAGCGGAACACATTTTCGGGATTTTCAGGCTCTGCAGGATGACCTTCATCTATATTCTTGAAATCCATAGTTTCTGCCTAATAAAACGTAAAAAAAAGTGCCGTCACTGCCTTAGAATCGAGTCGATAAGCTCGTCTGTCCGCCACCATACAATCCGCGCGTTTTCTCGGTCCGCAAGAAGAGCGGATATTATCCCTTCTTTTGAAAGTGAAAACGAATAGTAAAGAATCTCGCTGTGGTTCACATCAAACTGCCTTTTCAGCACATTCTGCTCTCCCGGCTGAATCATCTCGACAGAAAATCCGTCTTCAGTTGTTATTATGAAGAAAAACCAGTTGCTTCGTGTCACGCCGAGAAAATCATACGGAAGAGAGTAAGAAATCTTGGAAAAATCCTCAGTGATTGAAACCTCGAAAGGAGGAACATTCATCGGCTCTTCGTAAACGCTTTTTTCAATGTTCAAGGGATAAACCATCGACTGCACATAATCCACGCCCGACTGGACTTTTGACTCCTCGTCGATGTACGGAATGTAATAATCGATTTTCACATAAAGCCGTTCAGAGTAAGAATCGGGAACGACATTCTCCACAGCGACAAACAAATCCGAGGGAGAAGCGTTGTAGTTCACTGACTCAGGAGAAATCAGCGGAACTTTGCTTGCAAGCACAGGAATCTCATAGCGGAGAAAACCGTTTGTGTTGAACCAGAAAACCTTGAGCCCGTCGTTTGTGAAGCAGACAACCACAAGCTCGTTGTTTTCCGTCGTGTAGATTCCTTTTATCGCCGGAAAAGGTGTTCCGCCCGGCCCCTGCTGTCCTATGTAGTCTACAACTGTTCCGTCGCTTGAAAAACAAAGAACCACCTGGCTGTAAAGAAGATTCTCATCCTCGTCCTGCTCGTTCCGTTCTTTTGGAACAGTTCCCACTACATACATATATTTTCTGGAATCGACAGCGATTTTTCCAGTGTATTCAAACGGATATTCGACAGGATTCCAGATTCCGTCCGTAGACTTTGAAGGAAGCCCCGAATTCTTTCTGGAATAATCGTCCTCGCTGTAATAAAGAGAAAGCAGATCTCCGTAGGAATTCAGCGAAAGGATTTTTCCGGCCTCTCCGTTCACGATATAGAAAAAACCGTCCCTCATCGTAAGATCTGTGCGGATATTTCCCGCGGTCCTGATTCCGAAAAGGTTTATCTCCTCCTCGAAATTTCCGTAGCTCATCGTGAAAAGCTCTTCCTCCGCGACAGATTTTATCTTCGAGTATCTTCCGCAGGATGAAAAGAGAAACGCCGGAACAGCAAGCGCAAGACAGAAAAAGAGCGGAGAAAAATCCAATGCCTTTCCAGAAAATTTATTCTTCATAAAAGTTCCACTCGCGGCAAAGTCATTTCTTTCTCTGCCGCAATAATTTTACATGACCGCCGCGCTCTATCTTCCGCAGCAGTTCTTATATTTCTTTCCGCTTCCGCACGGACAAGGGTCGTTCCTTCCGATTTTTGGAGAGGAACGGCGGACTGTAACAGTCTGGCTTTGAGCGTGCCTCTGCATGATTCCGCCTGAAGCCTGACGGCGAGCCATGTCGGAACTCATCTGGGAATTCGCGATACGCTGGCTTTGAGTCTGCCCGAACGAACCCTGGGATTCCGAATGC
>CAZSHF010000001.1:0-73149 GCA_964606655.1 uncultured Treponema sp. | reverse complement strand
CTGGGACCTAGCCGCGGCCGCGCGTCTTGCTTCCTGAGCCTGAGGATTCAGCTGGATACGGACTTTGAACACACGCGCCATCACAGAATTCCTGATTGAATCAAGCATCTCGTCAAAAAGTCGGAATCCGTCAATCTTGTATTCCGTAAGCGGATTCTTAGAGCCGTAAGAACGAAGGCTGACCGCTTCCCTAAGTCCTTCAAGGGCTTCAAGCTGGTCAAGCCATTTTTTGTCTATGACCTGAACATACTGGTAGCGGATAAACATATTCAGGTTCTCTTTTCCGACAAGAGTTTCCTTTTCCGTGATGTCGTTCTGGAGAGCGGAGACAAGATATTCCTCTGAAAGACGCTCTGACGGAAGCGCAAGCCCGAAACTGTTTTTTATCTCTTCGTTCAGCTCGGCACGTGTCTCTTCCTCCTGCTTTTTAGAAACGCGGCTGAAATCATAGAACAAAGCTTCCGCTGTGTCTTTCGCGTTGTTCATGACACGCTCGGAAAGATTCTCGTCCGCAAGAATTTCATCCCGCTGGTCATAGATGACGCCGCGCTGCTCGTTCAGGACATCGTCGTAGTCAAGAAGATGCTTTCGGATTTCAAAGTTCCTGTCCTCGACTTTTGCCTGGGCTTTTTCGATTCCTTTGTTGAGCCAAGGATGGTCAATCGGCTCTCCAGGCTGCATTCCGATTCTTGTCATCATGTTCTTCATTCTGTCGCCGCCGAAAAGACGCATCAGGTCGTCGTCCATAGAAATAAAGAATTTTGAACGACCCGGATCTCCCTGCCGTCCGGAACGTCCGCGGAGCTGGTTGTCGATTCGCCTTGACTCATGCCTTTCTGAGCCGATCACATAAAGTCCGCCCGCCTCTTTGACTTCCTCGTTTTCTTTAAGCCACTTTTCCTTTTCAAGCTTCAAGGCCGCTTCATACTGCTCAGCAGTTGCGTTTGTTCCGGCTTTCTTTCTCGCGCGGAATTCAGGATTTCCGCCGAGCTTTATGTCAGTTCCTCGTCCTGCCATGTTTGTCGCTATTGTGACAGAGCCTTTCGCTCCGGCTTCCGCGATAATCAAGGCTTCCCTCGCGTGGTTTTTCGCGTTCAGGACCTCGTGGCGGATTCCTTTCCGTGCAAGAAGAGAAGAAAGATGCTCAGATTTTTCAACGGAAACAGTTCCGACCAGGACAGGCTGGCCTTTCGCGTGCGCATCCTGAATCTCTTTTGAAATCGCCTCCCACTTTTCCTTTTCGTTCAGGTAAACCTCGTCGTTCTCGTCGATTCGGGCGACAGGCTTGTTCGTAGGAATCGCCACAACATCAAGCTTGTAGATTTTGTTGAACTCGACCGCTTCTGTCGCGGCAGTTCCTGTCATTCCCGAAAGCTTTTCATACATCCTGAAAAAATTCTGGAATGTGATTGTCGCAAGCGTCCTGTTCCTCTGGGCGATTCTAAGATGCTCTTTAGCCTCAATCGCCTGATGAAGACCGTCTCCGTAACGTCGACCTTCAAGGACACGTCCTGTAAACTCGTCAACAATCTGAACCTGTCCGTCGCGGACAAGATAGTCAACATCCTCGTGGTAAAGCTTATGGGCGCGCACCGCCTGCGTGAAATAATGCACAAATTCAAAATTCTCTTCATCGACAACCTTGGTTCCCGGCCCTATAAGATTGTGCTTGTGCAGAATCTCGTCGATATGGTTTATTCCGGCGTCAGTGAAGGAAACGCGTTTTGATTTCTCGTCAAGCTTGAAATCTCCCTTTATGTTTTTGCGGGCTTCAGGGTCCATGTCAACCTCATCAGGATAATCTCCTGTTTTAGGATCTTTTTCGACTTCTGTGAGCTCGTCCACATATTTATCGACTTCGTGGTATTTGTAAGTGTCGTCTTCGCCCTGCCCCGAAATTATAAGCGGAGTTCTTGCCTCGTCTATAAGAATCGAGTCGATTTCGTCAACAACGCACATATTGAATCCGCGCTGGACTTTTCTTGCGAGATCAATCTGCATATTGTCGCGCAGATAGTCGAATCCCAGCTCGTTGTTTGTTCCGTAAGTTATGTCGCAGCTGTAAGCGGCGCGCCTCGCCTCGTTGTCCATGTTTGAAAGAATAGAGCCGACAGTCTGTCCAAGATAAGCGTAGACAGGACGCATCCAGTCGGCGTCTCGTTCGGCAAGATAATCGTTCACTGTAACGACATGGACGCCTTTTCCGCCGAGCGAGTTCAGGTAAACGGCAGGAACGCACATAAGAGTTTTTCCTTCGCCGGTTTTCATTTCCGTTATCCGTCCTGAATGAAGGACAAGCGAACCCATAATCTGAACATCGTAGGCGCGTTCGCCTAAAACCCTGTAAGCCGCCTCGCGCGCAAGAGCGAACGCCTCAGGAAGAATATCGTCGAGCGTCTCGCCGGAAGAAAGCCGTCCTTTGAATTTCAAAGTCTCCTTTGGAAATTCCTCTGCAGGAAGGGAATGCGCCCATTCCTCTTTCGCGTTCACCTGAGCCAGAAGAGGCTTAAGTTTTTTCACATCGCGTTCATTCTGCGAACCGAAAATCGCGGTCAAAATCTTGTCAACAATCATAATATTTCCTAATTCACCCCAAATGTCGAGTTTTATAATTTAATAGCCTGAATACCGGGTTTTTATTTACGGACGAAAAAGTCATTTGAAAACGGAGCAAAAACGGATTTTCGCGGAAGTTCAAACAATTCTTTTGCACAATAAAACTCGGTATTTTGGCTAATTCATTTCCTGCTTTCTGAAAGCAATAGACTTGTCCGATAACTTCGTCATCAACAAGTCGACGAGTTTAAAATCGCTGAAATAGCGCGATTTTAAACATCGCACTTCAAAGCAACCTGTTCTGAAACCGAAGTTTCCGCACCAGGTCTAATTTAAATATAAAGATATTTCTTTGCATAGTAAAGAAATCCTGAAAATCCGCCGGAACAATGAAAAATCAATGAAAAATCAAAGCGACGGCGGAAAACAGTTGTCCAAAAATCATTCTGTCTGCACAACTCCGCGTCTTGCAAGCGGCCAGAACCTGTACAAAGCGCGTCCGAGAATATGTTTTCTTGAGACAGTCTGCGGAGACATATTCGAATAATACTCAACGGAAAAACTGTCGAACAAAGTCAGAGGAACTTTTTTCTGCTCGTAGGAATGACGCATATCAAGGGAATTGAAGCGGTTGTCGCCCATCATGAAATACGAGTATTCGCCGATGTACTGAGGTTTTCCGTCGGAAGTGTTTTCAGGGAAGACAGGCATATTCCTCTGGTCAAGAATCATGACATAAAAATGAAGCTTTTCCGCTGCGGCAAAATGTCCTGAGATTTCCGCGTCAGACGAAATCTCCTGAAAAGTTTTTCCCTGCGTGAAAAGCTCAGCGGAACGCAGATAAATTCTTCCTGCCGTGAGTTTTATCATAAGGTTCAGGCGCCAATTAGCCTCGGCGTAGACATCATCAAAGAACGCGGAAGAAGCCTTGTCTTTTTCCGGAATCCAGTCAGTCATGAAAGAGGAAAACCATTCCGCGCCTCCCTCAGACTGAAGAAGTGAAACAGAAGCGTTTACGCTGTCTGCGAAAATGTCATATTCATAAAGCGAAGGAGAAGAAAAACCGCCCTGTTTTTCATGACGCGAAGAAAGGTCTTTAAACCTGCGCGCGATTGAGGAGCATTCAAGGCTTGCAGAATCAATGTCAAGTCCGCGGCGAAGGCTTTCAACTTCAAGCATCACATCGTACTGGGCTTGAGAAAGAGGAATCACCTGAATTCCCCTTCGGAAAACAGGATTCACATTGTTCAGGTTCCAGGCGGCGTATTTGCTGTCAAAGTCAACCGCTTTGAACTCGTCGCTTTCTTTTGTCCTTGCGTACAGAATTCCGTCCTGCATCACAATCTGCTCGCCGGGAAGTCCGCAGACACGTTTCACAAGAGGATCTGCCTTCAAGTCTCCGTTCTCGTCAAGATTCAGGTTGACTGTGCTGAATGTGAGCATATATACAATCTGGCTCACGACTGTGCGGATTTCAGATTTCCTGTCCATGCTGTAATGCGGATTTCTGAAGACGACAACATCGCCTCTCTTGTATTTTTTCAGGCAGGGAAAACCGACATCGCTCAAAGGCATTTTCGGCCCGCTCGGAGTTTTAAGAACCACAACCCTGTCGCCCACAAGAAAAGACGGAACCATCGACTCAGAAGGAATCACATAAAGCTGAAGCACAAAAATCTGGAAAATCAGAACCATGAAAACCGCCTGGACAATCGCGTCAACCCAGTCGAGGGCTTCAAAAAGAACGCGTTTTATTCCCGAAGGTTTTGAGGACGATTCCTGTTTTCTGCCGTTTTTCCAGGAAGGCTCAAGGGAAAGAATCCGTTTTTCCTTGAAGAAATAAAGAACAAAATACCTTGAGACAAGAACAGCCGCCCAGAGAACAACCGTGGCGACATCGTACCAGTAAAAAGTCCCTGTTTTTCCTGCCCTTCTGATTATGAACGAGGCAAGATAGACATAAGGAAGATACTGAAGCAGCTTCCGGGAAACAGAGGTCGCCTTGAACTCTTTGTTCCTGTAGACTTTGATGAACAGGAACCAGACAGCGAAAAATGTGAAGGCAATGCTCACAGGAAACGCAAGAAGGCTTATATCCGCGTGAAAACTTATCTGGAAAAGCGAAAAAAGAATTCCTGCTCCCAAAGTTATAAACATAGGAATACGAATTTTATTCATTCCTCTAATATACTGAATCTTTCTGTTTTAATAAACTTTTATTTGAAAAGATTAAGAAAATTATTTTTCAGTGAAAAAGCGAATTTTTCTGCGGAATGCGCGTTTTCGATTCCGCGGAGAGTCATCGCGACTTTGTAGACAAGGATTATTTCCCTGAAACTTGTGAAAGACTCGCCTTTCAAAGTCTGGTAAGGAGCGTCGGTTTCAAGAAGAAGCCTTTCTTCGGGAAGATTTTTCACACATTCAATCGCTTTCTTGTTTCCGTTTCGAATCTGCTTTCCGAACGAGAAAAAAGCGTTTATTCCTTTTTTCAGAATGCTTTCCGCCTCGAAAAAGCCGTGGAAAAAACTGTGGAACAAAACGCCAGAAAGTTTTTTAAGCTCGCTTGAATACCTGTAAATCATCTCAAGAGCCTTTCTTTCATGAACCACAAGCGGAAGCGAAAACTCTTTGCAAAGCTCAAGCTCAACCTGAAAAGCCTTTTCCTGAAGGGCGGAATCTTTCCTGAAATCCGCGCTGTAAAAATCAAAGCCCGCCTCGCCCACCGCATCGATTTTTTTTCCGCGGCAGAGATTTTCAAGAAAGTCCGCGTTTTCAGGAAGGATTTTCTGAGGATGAAGTCCGAACGCTTTTTTCACAAGAAAAGATGGAGAAAAGGAAAAAGATTTTTCCAAGTCAGAAAAAGTTTTCCATTCTTCCTCTGAATGAATGCAGGTCGCGGCCAGATATTCTGAGGAAGGCGGATTTTTCAGCTTCTCGTGAATGACACACTGGGCAAAGTGGATATGGGAATCGCAGACAGGAAGATTTTCCGCGATGAACTTCTCCGGAAAACACGAGCCGAATTCAGAAAGGTTTTCCGCCTCAAGCGGAATGTTTTTGAAAGAATTTTCTAACATTATCTGTGATTTTACCGAATATAAAAATGTAGTTCAATTTTCACTGCATTCGATAAACAATGGGGGACAGAAAAATGAAAAACTATTCACTTAAAAGTCTGGGAAACAAAAACGACTACATGACAATTCTCAAGGAAACTGACGACGGATATGTTATCAAAATTGTCCGAGACCTGGACGGATATGAAGATGTCAAGAACGATTTTCTGAGCCGGGAGCTTTTTGAAAGCTGCATAAGGACAGGCTATCTTACAGAAATCGAAGAGCCTGTAAAAGTCGCTGTCAACAGCTGAAACATTTTCCAGAAAAATATTTTCCTGCGGTTTTCAAGGCTTCTTCTGTCCGGACTTTCTTGTCCTGAACCGGCGGAAGCCATTGAATTTCAACTCCGTTTTTTTCCATAAAGCGAAACCAGGTTTCCTGACGCTTTGCGAACTGCCTTATCGCGACAAAAAGGTCTTCCTTCATCTTTTCCGCTGACCCGTATTTTCCCTGAAGATAAAAAGCGCAGTAACGGTACTCAAGCCCGAGTTTTTCAAGACGGGCCCAGCCCGCTCCGTTTTCGTGCAGGGAACGGACTTCATCTATCATTCCTTCCGCGATTCTTTCGTCCAGCCTTTTTTGAATATTCTCCCAGATTTTTTCACGCGCGAAACTGGTTCCAAGAACAAGAGGACGGATTTCAGGACGCGGATACATAGTTTTCTTCAGCTCCTCAGCCTTTTTTCCGTGGGTTCCGTAATAGATTTCTATTCCGCGTATCACACGCTCGCGTTCCTCCAGATCATTTTTCGTGTGAAGGTCAGGTTTCAGCTCAAGATAAATCTCCGCAAGCTCTTCAAGAGTCTTGTCTTCAAGTGAAGAGCGCAGCCCGGGATCTTCAGGAACATCGACCAGATCGTAATTTCTTATCACAGCGTCAAGATAAAGGCCTGTTCCTCCGACAATCACAGGAAGCTTTTTCCGGCGGACAAGGTCGTCAAAGACACGGTAAAAATCCTGCTGGTAATGAAAAACGTTGTATTCTTCGCTCAAATCGGCTATATCAATCATGTGATAAGGAACATGAACTCCGTCAACAGTGTATTCGCCGATGTCTTTTCCCGAACCGATATCAAGTCCTCTGTAAACCTGACGGGAATCCGCGGAAATGATTTCCCCGTTGAAATTCAAAGCAATCTGGATGCCGATAGAAGTTTTTCCGACAGCGGTAGGACCTAAAAGGACAATGCAGTTGTACATTTTATCAAAAACAAAGCGTGAAATAAAAACAGATAAGATGAATCAAAACAAAAAGACCGCCTGAAAAGCAAAGAGAAAATCCCTGAGCTCATCAGACAGTCCCTTTTATTTTAAAACCTATTTTACGATGTTTCTTCCGTACAGGTCAGAGACAAACGAAAGCCAGCGGGCAGTCTCTTCTGTAAGAGCGTCCGGCTCGATACGCCAAGACCAGTTTGTTCCTAGCGTGTTCGGAATATTCATTCTTGACTCAGCGCCGAGGTCAAGAATATCCTGGGCAGGAATCACAGCCATGTCCGCGCAGGAAGAAATCGCGCATTTTATGAGCGCTTTCACAAGGCTTCCGTCATCGGAGCTTGCCCTTGCCTCTTTTTCAGACATTTCTTTTCCGAACGCATATTCAGCCGCGATTTTCACAGCCTCGTCGCTCGCGCTGTCAAGCCAGCCCTGCATTGTATCGTTGTCGTGAGTTCCTGTATAAACAACAGAATTCTGAGGATACATATGAGGAAGGAAAGCGTTGACCATTCCTTCCTTTCCGGCCTCGTTAGGGTCAAAGGCGAACTGCAATACTTTCATTCCAGGAAAAGCGCAAGTGTCGCGGAGTTTTTTAACTCCGTCTGTGATAAGCCCCAGGTCCTCCGCGATAATCGGAAGCTCGCCCAAGGATTTTTTTATCGCGTCGAAAAGGGCGCTGTTAGGTCCTGGAATCCATTTTCCGTTCACGGCTGTCTTGTCGCCGTAAGGAATCGCCCAGTAAGCCTCGAATCCTCGGAAATGGTCGATCCGCACAATATCGACAAGTTCAGTCATCCTCTGTGTGCGTTTGACCCACCAGGAATAATTGTCCTTTTTCATCGCGTCCCAGTCGTAAAGAGGATTTCCCCAAAGCTGGCCTGTCGCTGAAAAATAATCCGGCGGAACGCCCGCGACTTTGAGCGGAACTCCGTTCTTGTCAAGCTGGAAGAATTTCTGGTTCGCCCAGACATCAGCAGAGTCAGGGGCGACGAAAATCGGAATGTCTCCGATAAGCTTTATGTTTTTTCCGTTGGCGTACTTCTTTAATTCAAACCACTGCGCCGCAAAAAAGAACTGGATAACTTTTATCTGCTCGATATTGTCTGTATGCTCCGCGTTCCATTTTGAGACCGCCTTGGGATCGCACTTCGCAAGCTCGGACGGCCAGAAAGCGTTCCACATCTGCTTGATTCCGCTGATTCCCTGCTTTTCAGCCTCTGCGTCGTAGAACTGTTTTATGCTTGTGAAATTGGCATAATTGTCAAGCCATGAGGAATTGTCGTTCTTGAAAGCCTCGTATTCTGTCCTTGATTTCTTGTCGCAGTTCTTCAGGAAGAATTCCGCGCATTTGAACACGACAGGCATTTTCCACCAGACAACAGAACCGAAATCGACTTTCCCTGTCATTCTGATATAGTCAGGAGGAACAATATCTTCCGCAGCCGCCCATTTCCGTTCCGCAAGATTTTCAAGGTCAATCAGCAAAGGATTTCCCGCGAATGTGGAAAAGGACGCGTAAGGCGAATCTCCGTATCCAGTAGGGCCAATCGGAAGAATCTGCCACAATGTCTGATGGGCAGATTCAAGCCAGTCAACAAATTCGTACGCCGGTTTTCCAAGCGTACCTATACCAGGAGTTCCCGAAAACGAAGTCGGGTGCATTAAAATTCCGCTGCTTCTTGTAAATCTCATGGAATCATTTTAATGCAGCCTTTTGAAAAACACAATTTAATTTTTATATTTTCTCTTCACTTTCAGAGTTGTTGTCATCTCAAGAGGCTTGTCGAGAATCTGGATTTTTTCGATTCTCTGGTAAGGACGAAGACGCTTGTTTATCTTTTCCACAATGCCGCTGATTTCCGAATACACAGTTTTTGCCGCGGAATCGCTTTTGTCTCCGCGCTCAAGCCCGGTTCTCTTGAAAAAATCATCGCTCGGATAAATCAGAGCCTCAAGAGATTCCGCCTGCATCTCCTTGTCGGAAAGATAGCCCTGGACTGTAATCTGCTGAATATCTGTCTCAAGCTGGAAGGAATCCTCGATTTCCTCAGGATAAACATTTTTTCCGCCTTCAGTGACAATCATGTTCTTGCTTCTTCCTGAAAGCATCACGTAATCCTCTTTGTCAATCCATCCCAAATCGCCTGTCCTGAACCAGCCGTCCTCTGAAAGAACTTCCCTGGTCTCCTCAGGCATCTTGTAATATCCCTGCATGACCATCGGACCTTTTATGCAGATTTCACCGATTCCTTCCTGATTCGGGCTGTCGATTTTCATCTCCATATATTCCGCGAAATATCTTCCGACGCTTTCAATCTTGAAATGCTCTATCGGATTCAAAGTCACAATCGGAGAGGTTTCAGTCAGGCCGTAGCCCTGCACAAAATTGATTCCAAGCTGGTTGTAGAATTTGAAAATCTTTTTCGCCAAAGGGCCGCCGCCGCATATCGCGATTCTGATTGTCGCGATGCTCGCCTTGTCAAGGACTGAATGGAAAAGCTTCTTGCAGGGAGTGAAGCCGAAGGTCTTTTTGCAGAAATACGAAAATCCCATAAGGAACTTTAAAATTCCGTAGACAAAAGCGCCTTTCGCCTTGATTCCTTTTATGATTCCTGCGGCAAGCTTGTTGAAAAGCATCGGAACGCCGAGAAGCATAGTAATTTTCCCTTCTTTCAGTTCCCGCATCATTTTAGAGACAGCCATGCTCCGCGCGAAAACAATCTCCGAGCCGACAGAAATCGCCTCAAGGAAAACAGCAAGCATTGTGTAGGCGTGGTGAATCGGAAGAAGAGCGTAAAAGACATCTGTCTCGTCGATTCTCATGTTTGTCTGCGCGATATAAGTGTCGCTCACAAGGTTTTTGTGGGAAAGCATGACGCCTTTTGGAATTCCTGTGGTTCCGCTTGTGAAAAGAATCGCGGCGGTTTCGGAAAGAATGCAAGGCTCTTTTGTTTCAACCGCTTCCGGAGGAAAATCAAGGCCGAGGACATAAGTCTCCTTCTGCTTAGGATTCAGCGAATAAACGCCGTACGCAGTCTTCTTTTCAGCAAAGAACGGATATTTCTCGTCATCTATGAAAAGAAATTTAGGCTCCGCCCTGTCAAGAAGATTTTCAATCTCTTCTGTGTGAAGGGCAAAATCAATCGGACAGATGACCGCGCCGGCGTACAAAGCGGCAAGATAAACCATCGCCCATTCAGGAGAATTCTTTCCCGAAACAGCGATTCTGTCGCCGTGGCCAACACCGTTTTCCAAAAGCCAGGATGCAATCTTTCTGATGATTTCAAGAGACTCGCTGTAAGTCCAGCTCCGCTTTTCTCCGTTCTCGCCTTCAAAATCTGTGAAGCACGAGCGCTCAGGAAAACGCTTTACGCTTATATCAAACATTTCGGGAACAGTCGGCCATTCGCCTTGAAAATATTCCCCGCGGTAAGAATTCAGGAACGATATAGAATCGTAAGGTTTGAATTTTGACATAATTTATAACTCCCATAAGGACAAGTTCTTTTTTATGAATTATAACACCCGAACCACAAATCCGCAAAGTTTTTGCATCTCAATTATTAGCCTGAATGCCGTGTTTTATAAACCGAAAAAAAACCGACATTTGGGCTATTATTCATATTCCGCTGATTCTATTTCAGAGACGACGCGCCGGTTTTCCACAACGAAGCGGAGTTCATCCCGCCGTTTTTCCCTTCTGATTTTATGAAAGATTTCGACGCCGTGATTCCGTCGCTTTTAAATGCGCAGACGACAGTTCCGTCGCCTTTCCAGAAACCTTCAGAGCAGACGCGGGCCGCTGTCTTTCTTAAAAAATCGTTTTTCCAGTCAAGAGCGTCCGACGAAGAATACAAAACAGCGTCCACGATTTCTGAGGAAAACATATTCTCAAGCACAAGGACATCCGACAAGTCTCCAAGGCAGGCTTTCTCGTTCTCCGCCCACAAGTCGCGGCCATCGCTTTTCGAGTAATACGCGGACGAGACATCAAGATTATCTTCAAGCTCGTCAAAACATCCTTCGCCTTTTTTCCTCAGATGAAGAGCGATTTTCTCGCCCGATTTGACATTCACAGAAGGAAAATCATAGGCGCGTTCAGTTCCGTCGTTCGCGCTGAAAAACCTCAAGCCCGAAAGATTCCCGGATTTTTTCGCTTTGAAAAGGACATACTCGTTCTTGAAAATCCCGTTTCCTTTCGATTCGCCTGCGTATTTCGGATGGACTTCGGTTATCTCAAGGAGAGCGACATCAGGATTGAATCCTACAAACGGAAGGGAAAACGAAAGCGAGTTCCCGTAATCGTCTGTCGCGTTTGCGCATACGGTATATTTTTCTCCGACCTCAAGCGGCTCAGAAAAATTCAGGACGACAGAAAAAAATCCGCCTTCACCGGAATTTCCGTTCCCGTCCTGGATTCCGCTTTCCTCCGGGCTTCCGTTTCCGCCGCAAGAACCGTAATCCACTGAAGACACAGAATTTTCCGGAACAACTTTGATTTCAGAAAGCCTCACGCTTCTGGAAAAGACAAGCGACGCGGAAGAAGAATCCCTGACGGAAAAACTCTGGATCGACGGGGAATCGTACTCGTAGGGAACAAACCTGATTCCAAGCTCAGTGATTTTGCACGAAACCGGACAGATGAAAAGAAGAGCGATTCCCGCAAGAAGAAGAGTTTCAAGAGCAATCAGAAGGATTTCTGTCTTGAATGATTTTTTTTTCATAAAAGCACCTCTTATATATTTTGCGCGTCTTTTTCAAAAACTGAATTCAAACCCGGCGGAAAATCAAAAAAAAAACAAAAAAGGCTGCCGGAAGGAGAGAACCGGCAGCCTAGCGCATGGCAAAACTTGCATGCAGTAAAAACTTTTATTTATCATCAGGAGGATTTATGAAATCAGGATTCAAGACACAAGCCTCAATCATGTAGCGGATATTGACGCCTGTTTTGTCCTCAACCTTCTTTTCAACTATGAAAACAAGCTTAGTCCCGGATTTGTTACATTCTATTTTTTCAATTTTATATCCTGTGACTCCTGAACGCTTTATTGACGGAGTTCCGACTTGCTGACGGGCCACGACATTTCCTGCCGAATCGCGTTTTTCAATCATTATGAAAAACGATGATTTTGAACCAGAGCCGTTTCCTTCGTAAGTCGGGACAAGCTGAACATGATAATCTGAACGCTCTGAACTTATCGACTTTGTGAAATCCTTGAAAACAATCTCTTCTGTCGGCAGTTTTGTCTCGTCCTCGCGGATATAAAGAATCTGGTCCGCATCTGAAAGCGCAGTCCTGTATTTTCTTGTGAAGTAATAGCTTTTTCCTTCAAGCTCTTCAAAAACCTGAAGCCCGCTCTTTGAGGAAGTGCCGCTTCCTGGAGAAACCTTGAACACTCCGCCCTGTACATAATCGTTTTTGTCCAGGTCCACTGTATAAAGCTCAGCCCAGCCCTGAAAATTTCTGTCCGTTTTTCCGTACTGTCCGAAAATAAAATAGTTTCCGTCCTCCGAAAAACCTTTCTCGACAAGAACGGCAGAGTCGCCTGCAAAGACAAAGAAAAGTGAAATCACAGCCGAAAGGCAAACAGCGGCAAGTTTTTTCATAAGTTCCTCCCAAAATAAACAATCAGATTTAGAAACCTTTTCACTTAATTTTCGGTTTATTTCCGCGACACTTTACTAATATTTGCTTTGAAGTTAATATTTTTTCCATGACAATCAAATTCAAGAACAGGCTGGTTTTTGTCCTGATTTTTATCTCCATGGCATTGATTATATCCGCGGCAGTCGCGTCAGGAATCAACCTGTATCTTGGAAGAATCGCTTTTCCGGAGCCTGAAAAGCTGGATTTCCTTTATCTGCAGAATTTTACGGTTTTCAGGTTTCATCTTGCATTCCTTTTTGTCTCCGTGTTCGTGCTCCTGGTCTACAGCCTTGTCTCGCTTGTCATAATCGGAATCGAATTTGAGAAATCCCAGTCGACTGAAGTGATTTTCTTCACATTTTTCCTTGCAGGATGTTTCTTTGAATCCGCAAGGCTTTTTTTTCCTCTTCTTGATTTGTGGAAAACAGAGGAATCTGTCGCCGTTTTAGCGACAAGGCTTGTGCTTTTCGGAAGGACAATGTCCGCCGTCAGCCTTTTTTTCTCGGCGATTTACTCAAAGACAGAATACAGGCAATACGTCGAAAAGAACATCCTGATAATATTTGTCGTCGCCTTGATTTTCGCTGTGATTTATCCTCTGAACACAAGCGTGATTTCCGCGGAAGGCAGATACGGCTGGGGGCTTTCATATCTTTTCAAAGGCGCGCACCACGGAATTTTCCTGCTCGCGTTTTTAAGCCTTCTTCTGGATTCGATAAAAAACAGGACGAACTACAGGCTTCCTTTGGGAATCATTCTGATTTCAGGCGGATACTGTGTTCTCTGCTCTGCGTACAACATTTTCTACACCGCGCTGGGAGCGGCAAGCCTTTTTTCAGGAACTTTGCTGTATCTTTCAAAGCTGCACAGCATTTATCTCTGGAACGACTGAAAATACAATCGGCGCAAATACCGAGTTTTTATGTATCGGCAAAAATGCACTTTCGGCAAGAACCCGATTATGAAAAACGGATTATCCAAGAAGAGCCTTCGCGGTTCCGCCTATCAGGACAGGAATCACAATATTGTCAAAATCCTTCATCGGGACAACTTCAACAATCATCGCGGCGAAAGCAAGGACAAGGCTTGAAAAAACATCTTTGCACACAAAAAACGAAGACATATAAACCGCGAAAAAACAGGTCAGGCTTCCGGCGGCGGTTTTTCCGTCCGTAAAAGGAATATGCACACGCCCGAAAAGCTTTCCGAAAAGGCTTGCAAGCCCGTCTCCGAACGCGAGCGCGAATATCCCGATCGCCGCGTATTTTATCTCAAAGAAAACAGAGGCAAGAAGAATTCCCGCGGCAAGCGTCACAGGGCCAAGCACAAACCTGTTCTCATCGCGTTTTCTGGCCGCGACTTCAGTGATTCTTGAAACAAGAGGAATGTTCTTTCCTTTTAGCCTTAAAAATTCCGAGACAGAATACAGAACCAGAGCCGCGCAGAGAAGAATCTGAACCTCTTCTTTCCAGTATTTCATGAAAAGCGGAACAAACGCGCTGCAAAGATGGATTGATTTCCTGAACAGCTCTTTCAAGATGCTGTTCCTGTACTGAGTCTTTACGATTCCGTGAAATTCAAATCCAGAATTTTCGCCCATTTCAGTTCTTGCCTTGAAAATATCCTATCTCAGTTCCTCTTCGCCGTAAAGAGTTTTCTGAAGCTCTGTGTAAATCGCAGGCTCATAAGACGGAACGCTCTGGCTTATGTACTTTAAATTCTGCTCTGCAAGGTTTCCGCCCGGAAGACGAAGCATAGTCTCCTGGTTTCTTGTAAGAGAATCCCAGGCTCTCAGCGATTCCTGGAAGTTCACCATCGCGCTGGCGTTGAAAAGGCTGCTTCCTGTCCTTCGCGCAAGACGGTATAAAGTGACTCCAAGATTGTTTGTTCCTTTCATATAAGAATCGACAATCTCCGCGTGAGACGCGCTTGTCTGAGGAAACCTGATTTCTTTCTGCTGAATCACAAGATTCAGCTCGTCAAGAAGATGCTTGTAATATCCTTGGGAAGCGAAATTGTCGTTCCGCAAAGAAAGCGTGTTTCCCATCGCAAGAAGAAGATTTATGTCGTCAGGATATTCTTCGCTCGTCTTCATGAAAGAGCCCAAGGCTTCCGCGTAGTTCTGCGAATTGTATTTTATATATCCGATTTTGTAGCGGATTTCAGGAATGTCGTTTTCAGTCTCAACGGCAGACTGGTAATTCAGGAGAGCGCTTTCCATGTCGCCTGAAATGAAATAATCGATGTTTCCCATGTCCTCATAGAGCTTTCCGATTTTCTGGTCGCCTTCAAATCCGTTCTGGTCACGTTCCCTCTGGTAAAGTGAAATTCCGTTCGTGTACTGCTCCATGGCCTTCAAATATTCGCGTATATTCGCATATTCCTCTCCGTAAAGCCTGTAGGAATCGATGTATTTGTACATATCGCGGCGTTTTATTCTCGCAGAAGAAGCGAACGCGTCTACAGCACGCTGAAGCGCGGAGCGGGCAAGCTCGCCGTTGTTCATATAAACATAATATTTTCCCAGATTGTAAAGAGCGACAGGATTTGTCTCGTCTTCACTTACAGCGCGCATGAGCATTTCCTTGACATCCTCAATCTTTGTGCGAAGATATTCCTCGGACGGCTCGATTTCTCCGTAAAGCTTGTCAAGAAGATAGCCGCTCATTTCTGTCCAGCCGTCCGCGTCCAAAGTCTTTTTCTTTGTCATGAAATTGTCTTTAAGCTGAAGGACTTCAAGAAGATTGTCAGTGCGGACAAAGTAACGCATCATTCTTCCCTGATAAAGAAGCCTTTCTGTGTTCTTTTTTCCGTAAAGATTAAGAAGGTTTGAGTACTGGACACGCGCGTCCTCAAATTTCGACGGGTCTTTTTCTGTCGCCCATTCAAGATATGTGTCACCAAGGAGAAGAAGTCCGTCCGCGTCGTTTATATGGTTGTCAAGAACCTCGCGTTTTAAAATCTCTTCGGCGCGCTCATAGTTCGCAAGGTCGTCAAGCTCCATCCTGGCATATTCAAGCCCTGCCTGCTTTTCGTGGTTGAACACATTCAGAATCAGCCTGTACATATTTTCCGCGCGGATAAACTGCTTGTGCTCGCGGTAGCCCTGCGCGTATCTGTAAAACCATTTTTTCCTGATGCTGAATTTTGTCGCCTCAGTGAATTTCACTTCGGACTGAGGATAATCATCGTTCTGAAGAAGCTCATATCCTTGCCTGTAAAGAGAATTCGCGCGGGCAGGACGGTAAATGCAGTTCCTTGTGAAATAGAAAAGCCCGATACAAGCCAAAAGAGCCGCGATGCTTATAATCGCGCCCGGGACAATCTTGTTCCT
This sequence comes from uncultured Treponema sp., assembly GCA_964606655.1. GTDB lineage: Bacteria > Spirochaetota > Spirochaetia > Treponematales > Treponemataceae > Treponema_D. The sequence goes on along the minus strand of CAZSHF010000001.1, from coordinate 57,275 downwards.
GAGCTGATAGGAAAAAGACGCCTTGTAGGCATCGTATTCTTCCGCGGTCCTGCGCTCAAAATCGCGGGGAACTGAAATCGGAATGTCGAGCATCTTCTCAAGCTCCGCCGCCAGAGTCCTTGCGGGAACTTTTTTCATGACTTTCTGGACAATCTCGAATTCCGCGTCGTCTGTGAATTCATTTTTTACGATTAAATCTTCGACCGCGATTCTCACATTGAGCGGATATTTTGAAAGGTTTGAAAGGAATTTCTTGTACTGCTCGTCGGTCAGTGTGTTCGGCGGAAGAGAATCGGGTTCAGAAACGCTAGGCTCAGCTTTTTTCTGGCGGAGCTTTTCCTGCTGCTTCTCGTCAAGGATATTGTCGCCTGTGTAGCCCGGAATCTCAAAATCCGCGTTCTCAAAAGACATATTGGCCGCGTCGTGCAGCTCAAAATCTCCGTTCAGCTGAGTGTCTGTGTCAGGAAAATCAAGCCCTTCCATCGCCGACATATCAAAATCTTCAGGAGCAGGGCCTTCCTCGAACATCGCAGAGTCAACATCTTCTGTTCCGCCGGAATCCGATGAAAAATCGTCGTCAAGATTGAAGTTGAAATTGTCAGGAAAATCCTTCTCATCTGAACCGGATGAAGAATCTCCGTCAGACTTTATGTCAGTGAAAGAACCAGAAGAGAACGGACTTTCTTTTTCTGCGCCAAGAGAAGAGCCGGAATCTCCGGAATTTTCCGAGAATCCGCTTTCTTCCGCGCTTTTCAGGTTTTCAGCCTTTCCGCCGGGTTCGCCTGAAAGGGAAAATTCAAGCGACGAGTCGGGAGACAAATCTATCGCGTCGTCGCCCAGGTCAAAGTCAAAATCATCGGAGAAAGGATTTTCTGTGTTTTCAAGGTTTTCTGTATTTTCAGAAACGGAAGAAGTTTTTTCTGAATCTGGATTCCCGTCAAAAACAGAGGAAAGGTCAGGAACATCAAGGTCGTCCGCGTCAAAAAGTCCGCCAGGAGCGCCTGAAAAATCATCGTCTTTTGAAGAGCCAAGTCTTTCGTCCTCGACAACTTCGATTCCGTCAATCTCTTCAGGCTCTGAGACGCTTGGAGTTTCCGCAGTTTCTGTCTCTTCAGGAAAATCAAAACCGACTGAACCGTCCGGTCCTGCGGAATATTCTTCGCCGTCAGGGAAATTCAAGCCGCCGGAAGTTTCCGGCTCTTCAAAAGCATTTTCTCCAGAAAAAGAATCGTCTTCATTTCCGGGCGGGTCAAACGAGGAAGAGTCAAATGAAAAACCGTCCGCCGGAATATCGGAAACATCAGATGGATCAGAGGATGCAGAAAAATCAGGAGAATCCGAAGTTCCTGAAAGTTCAGAGGAATCAAGAGAGCCGAAATCAAATCCGCCGTTTTTAAGCTCAGGAAAATCATCAAGCGAAAAACTGTCGCCCGGCTCAAAATCCGCGGAAGAAAGCTCTTCGATTCCGTCAGCGTCAGAACCGGCTGAAGTCTCAGAAGCCGGAAAATCCTCTTCAGAAACAGATTCGGGCTCAAGTTCAGCCGCTTCAGAAATTTCTTCAGACAAGACAGGATTCTGTTCAGCCGCTTCAGAAATTCCTTCGTCCAAGACAGGATTCGTTTCAGCCGCTTCAGGATTTTCCTCCGTAACGGCTTCGTCTTTCAAGGATTCAAGAGATTCATCAGGAAAAGCCTCGTCTTTCAAGGAGTTTTCAGAATCAAGTTTGTTGAGCTCGTCAAATATGCTGAAATTTTCACTTTCCGCTGACTGTTCTTCCGGCGCGGAAAATCCATCGGAAAAAGGCTTTTCAGGCTGAGGAGCTGTGTCATTGAGATTTTCAGAAATATTTTCGTTTTCGTCTTCGCCAGTTAAAGGAAAATCAGCCGTTTCTGTGTCCTCAAGTGATTCCGCGTCAGATTCAGAGGAATTCGCCTCGTATTCAGGCTCTGTCTGCGCCTCAGGCTCTTCCATTCCTTCAGAACCGTCAAAGCCCGCGCCTCCTAAAAGGTCGTCAAGGCTCAACTCATCAATCTGCTTTTCTTCCGGCTCTTCAGGAATTTCAGGCTCTTCCTCCGGCTCTTCCATAAACATTGAAAGGTCAGGAACAGAATTTTCTTCCTGCGAAGATGAATTCACAATGGAATCCAAAGACAAATCGGGAAGAGAAAAACCTGGCTCGGCGTTCTGGATTTCGCTTTGGGAATCTGAAGAAGCGGAAGAGGAGCCGGAGACTTGCGAAGTTCCCATGATGTCTGAAAAATCTTCGGGCTCTTCTTTTTTCGGCTGCTTTGCCTGAGTGCTAACAGGCTCAGGCATTCCCATAACAAAGTCGTCTGAATCGTCAACATCTTTAATGCCTTTCGGGAGAGGAAACTGAGTTGTTTTTTCGCCCCGTTTTGCTCTAAGTTCAGGCTCATTTCCAAGCGAAAGAATATCAGAATTGAATTTTTTTAGCTGACTTAATCCCGGCATTTCTTTTTAATTCTACCCCACAACCGAACCAGATTACAAGTGTATCAGTCAAGCGGCTGAAAGCAACCTTGAGAATCTGGCTCCCGTTTTCTCTCTTTTTAATCAATCTATTCGCCCGAATATCGAGTCTGTCACTTTATTTTCCTGAGAAACGCGTCCTTGAATCCGTAGCTTCTGAACCTGTTCAGGACAGTTCCGTACTCGTCAACAGACAAAGGACCGACCAGAATCCTGTAGCCTTTTCCGTTTGCAGCCGGAACCAGAACGAGAGGATAGTCTTCCCCGTATCTTTCAACAAGGTTTGAAATGTTCGAAAAATCCGCAAGAACCGCAATCTGGATATACCATTTTGATTTCTCAAGATAATCCTCGCTTTCAAGGACTTTATCTTCCCAGCCGTTCTTTGAAACGCCCGGAGAAATGTTTCCGCCAGAAGAATCCGAATCGCTCTTTCCCGAAGATTCAAGAGTTTCCGCGTTCTCATCTTTTTCCAAATCGGCGTTTTCTGTTTCGTTTTCAGATTCCTTTGAGGAATAAAGCCTTTCAGGCGGATTCATATCCGACGGAACGAGAATTATCGGCTCGTAGCTTTCTTCGCTTTCGTCATCAGATTCTGTTTCGGGAGCGGAAAATTCATCCTCATCTTCAAAATTTTCAAGCTCCTCAAGCTCAGGCTCTTCAAAAAACCTTTCAGGCTTTTCAGTCTCAGAAGCTTTTTCATCTTCTGTTTCTTCTATTTCAGAAAGGCTTTCCGGCTCGACAGATTCAGAAGGGTCTTCCTCCGGATAATCTTTTTCATTTTCTTCTGTCTCTTCCGCTCCGCTGAGTTCTGAAACTTCCGGCTCGTCTATATCATAAAGCTCTTCCTTGAAAGGCTCAGCCGAAGCGACATCAGGAAGCTCGTCTTCAGAAACGCTTTCGTAAAGCGGAGATTCGTCATCGTATTTTTCATTTTCAGGCTCAGACGGATTTTCTGAATCTTCAGTTTCAGGAACAAAATCGTCTTCAATTCGTTCTGAAATGTCTTCCTCAGGAACCAGAACTTCCTCCTCCCCGGAATTGTCTTCAGAATCGCCGGTGAAAGAATCAAAATCGTCCTCTGAAACAGATTCCTCTTCGGAAAGCGGATAGTCTTCGCTTTCCAAAGGAATTTCATTTTCCGATTCCGAAAAAGGCAAAACCTCTTCGCTTTCTTCTGTTTCTATGGTTTCTTCGGGAGAATTCTCCTCTTCAAGGATTTCTGTTTCGCTGGAGGAAGAAACAGCTTCCGTTTCAGGCCCGCCTATCTCCTCAACAGATTCAGATTCCTTTTCAGATTCAAACTCATCTTCAATCTCGCCTGTCTCGCCAGGATTCTCGTAAGTTCCGCCTCCGATCACAGCAGTTCCTGAAACCTGCTCGTCAAGCTGTCCTGAACGCTTTGTGATTTTCACGACATTGTTTCCGCCTTTTTCAAGCCCAAGCAGACTTGCCGATTCAGGCGAAAGAAGAATCGCGACTCCCTCGGAAGGGTCAAGCGCGCCGATGACAAGGATATCGACAGTCGATTTTGTCAAAAGGTTTGTCACGCTTATCGAATCGCCCGGAAGATAGCCGACAGTCTTCGCGAAAATTCCCTGCGGCATAACTCCCTCGTCAGCCACAACCGCTCTTCCGTCCAGCGAAGGACTGAAAGAAGAGAACAACAACACGCACAGAAGCGTTGACAAAACACCTGCAATTTTTTTCATATAATCCTTCCTACACTCTGTTCCTTAAAACCTGTTTTATATGGGAAGCGAAACCGTTCGCGAAATCGCGGACATTCGCCTCGCTGTCCTTGTCCATCGGCTTTTTCACGCTGATTTTTTTCTCTTCAATGCGTTTTCCGGTCTTCACAGAAGTTATGCTCCACGACACGGAATCAATCATTCCGAGCGCGCTTTCATCAGAACTGCCCGCGGATTCATTGAAATAAAGATGAATCTGGACAAACTCGTCGAAAGAGCCTTCCAGAGCATCGTAATACGCGTCGTTCCAAAGCCTTCTGTCCTGCTCTTCGGAAGAGGAAAGCCCGGCTTCCGCGTTTGACACGATGAATCCGTTTTCAAAAAAATAATTCATTATCTCGTCTTCGATTATGTAAGCCGACCTGCATACAGTGTCCAGGCTTTCATTGTGCTGGACAATCTGAAACGAAAGGCTTCTTGAAAATGCGCAGAATGAAGCGCAGGCAAAGGCAAAAAACAGAAAAATCTTTTTCCCCATGAAAAACCCCTTTTTATCCGTGATTTGAAGAAGTTTCAAAAATCGGACGAGTTTTGAAACTTCCTCAAAATTCACCTCAAAAATCGCAATGCGATGAGATTTTTGAAAGCCTGTTTCAAAACGCAATAGACTTTTGAAACAGGCTCATTTCTCTTTTTATTAATCGGAATTTTTCAGGACCAGTTTAGATTTTTTTTTGTCCGGCGGAATCTTTTCAGCCGAAACATTCATCATGCGGAAAGATTCAAGAATCCTTCACGGGTCCGGGATTCTTGAAAGTTTTTTTCTATAGTTGAAACGTTTTTTTTCCGAAAAAAAGAATATGAAACGAATCGGAAAACTGCTGCTCTTCTCCCTTGTTTTTCTTTCCGCCTGCAAAGCCTTCTCAAAGGACGCGGAGACAACAGAGGAAAAGGATATGTACGACTACAACAACATAGTCGCGAACATAAACGAAGTGAAAGAGCCTGAAGTGCTGGACAACTACATTGTGTTCACAGCGAAAGGCGGCGCAAGGTTCGTCGGAATCGCGTTCGACTTCGAGGACTACAAAATTCTTCATCCTTACGAACGCCATGTCATGAGGAACATCGACGGCTCCGCGCGCGAAGAGATTCTTTTTTTCATGCTGGAACGGCCTGCGCGTCTCACGGAAATAAACTACAGGCTTGTGATTGACGGACTTTGGACAGAAGACCCTGAAAACAGTCTTTCAAGATACGATGAAAAGACAGGACTTGTAATTTCCCGCGTTGAAATCGGAGAAAAACTTCCTGAAAACACAAATTCCCTGAACCAGGACGGAGTGAAATTTGTCTACCGCGGAGAAAGCGGGCTTCAGATAAGGCTTTCGGGAACATTCACTTCCTGGGATTCATGGATTTATGAGCTTACAGAAACAGAGCCGGGATTTTATGAAATAACGCTTCCTCTTCCGCGCGGAAAATACTACTACAATTATTTCATCGGAATGACAAGCATTGTCGACAAGACAAATCCAGAACGCGCGTACACAGACGACGGACGGGTTCTGTCTGTAATCACAGTGAACTGAAAATCGGAACAGCAAAGCCAAAGAAGCCAAGCGGATATTTTTGTCTTCTGGAATTATCCTTGAAATTATCTTCTGAACTGGGAAAGCGAACTCATGTCAAGGTTTCCGCCAAACTGGCTCATGAGCTTTCCCTGAAGTCCTTTGTTCCGGCTTATCTTTTTCATCGCGAGCTTTGTCTTTTCAAACTGCTTTATGAGCTTGTTCACATCGGCGACGCTTGTTCCTGAACCGTGCGCGATCCGCTTTCTTCTTGAAGGGCCGATAATCAGATGGTTCGCCCTTTCCTTTTTTGTCATCGAAAGAATAATCGCCTCGTTTTTTTTCATCGCGCCTGTGTCCACAGTCTGGCTTGACATTCCAGGAATCATATCAAGAAGCGACTGCATAGAACCCATTTTCTTTACCTGCTGGAACTGGGAAAGCATATCCTCAAGCGTGAACTCGTTCCGCGCCATTTTCTTCTGGAGTTTTTCCGCCTCTTCCTGGTCGACAGTTTCCTGCGCCTTTTCCACAAGGGAAACAACATCGCCCATTCCCAAAATCCGGCTTGCAATCCGTTCAGGGTGGAACGGCTCGAAATCCTCAGTCTTTTCTCCTGTTCCGATGAAAAGAATCGGCTTTTCTGTAATCGTCTTTAAAGAAAGAGCCGCGCCGCCTCTCGCATCTGAATCAAATTTGGTGAGAATAACGCCGGTAAGCCCCAGCTGCTCGTCAAAAGACTTCGCGATTTCAACAGCGTTCTGTCCTGTCATCGCGTCAGCGACAAGGACAACTTCGTCAGGCGAAAGGGATTTCTTTATCTTCTGAAGCTCAGCCATCATATCTTCATCAATCTGAAGACGGCCGGCTGTATCGACAATCAGAGTGTCGAACTGGTTTTTCCTTGCAAAACGCAGGGCTTCTTCCGCATTCTTTACAGCATCCTTTGAATTTTCCTTGAAAACAGGAACTCCCGTTTTTTCGCCAAGAACAGAAAGCTGCTCGACCGCGGCAGGACGGACCAGGTCGCAGGCGGCAAGCACAGGATTTCTTCCTTCCTTCTTCAGCCTTGCCGCAAGCTTTGAGGCCGCTGTGGTTTTTCCCGCTCCCTGAAGTCCAAGAAGAAGAACAACAGAAGTCGTGTCAGGACCTTTCAGGTTCAGGCTTTTTTTCTGGTCTCCGAGCATCGAAACGATTTTGTCGTAAATGATTTTAGTGAACTGCTGGCCGGGATTCACAGACTTCAGGACTTTCTCACCTTTCGCCTCTTCTATTGTGCTGTTCACAAAGCGGCGGACAACACGGAGATTCACGTCCGCCTCAAGAAGAGCCATTTTAATCTGTTCAACTGTGTCTTCAATGTTTTTTTCAGTGATTGTAGACTTTCCGCTCAAAGATTTTATGATTCCGCTGAAAGTTCCAGTGATTTTCTCTAACATCTACGCTTTTCTCCAGAAAATTTATCGTTTCAAATCTGCCGCTTCAACTGACGCTTCACAAATCAGATTTCCATATCAATCAGATTTCCACTTCGCCTGAATCAAGAAATTCCTGAAGGAAATCTATGATCCGGATCTCGTGGTTCAGGATTCTGTAAAGTCCTGTGCAGAGCGGAAGCTTGATGTTTTTCCTTTCCGCAAGCTCGTGGACATATTTGCAGGCGACCGCGCCTTCAGGAAGATAACCGATTTTTCCGATGTTCTCTATCAAATCGTCAATATTCTTGAATTTGCTCAAGATGTCGGTTTTTATAATGTCCTGCCCGAAGCGCCTGTTCCGCCCGAATTTGCTTTTGCAGGTTACATCAAGGTCGCCGACGCCGGAAATCGAAGTGAAAGTCTCGGGATGTGTCGCTCCCATCGCCATGCCCAAAGTCTGGATTTCGTTCAGTCCTGCGGCAAGAAGAAGGCTTTCAGAATTGTCGCCGAAAAGCTCAGAATGTTCGCTTACAGCATCCAAAGCGCCGTAGACAATCGCGATGACATTTTTCGCCGCCGCGCATATCTGGACACCGACAACATCAAGGCTTGAAAAAACCATAAGTCCCGGAACACGCATAAGCTCGCGCACCAAAATCGAATTCTTAGGATTTTCGCTCGCGGCGATAAGACCTGTGAGTTTTCCCATCGCGACTTCTTCCGCGTGGCTAGGTCCCGCGACATAAACTGTGTTTCCCTTGTAGATTCCAGGAAGAACATTCTCGACAGTTTCAAGAACAAGCTTAGGGCCGTCTTTTGAAGGGACAAAACCTTTTGTGAGAACCGCGACAACTGAAGAGCCGTCGGCGATATTTGGAACAGAAGAAATCTGTCTTATCGTGCTTGAAAGATACAGCGAAGGAGAAGCGATTATTATAAAATCTTTGCCGCTCGCGGTCTCGACAATATCATTTGAAACAGTCAGGTTTTCTGAAAGCTTGTAGCCGGGAAGATAACGCTTGTTCTCATGCTCATTGTTCACAGATTCTTTAACTTCCGGCTCAAGAGCCCACATCTGGACTTTGTGTCCGCCATGCGCAAGCGCCTGCGCAAGACCTGTTCCCCATGCTCCTCCGCCAAGAACTCCAACAGTTTTTGAATTCATCACAACACCTTCTTCATTATTCTTTTTCAGATACGATCGCTCAATGAATCGTCCCAGTCAAAAATCTCTTCAGGCTTGAAGAAAAGACTGATTTCACGCTCCGCGCTTTCATCGCTGTCAGAAGCATGAATCACATTGAAATTTGTGTGCATACAGAAATCGCCTCGGATAGTTCCGGGAACAGCATCGACAGGATTTGTCGCCCCGACCATTTTTCTGACCAAAGTGACACAGTTATCGCCTTGCCAGACCATCGCGATGACAGGCCCGGAAGTTATAAAATCAACAAGGTCGCCGAAAAAAGGCTTTTCAGAATGCTCCGCGTAATGCTCTTTAGCAAGCGAATCCTCGATGACCATAAGTTTCAATCCGACCAGCTTCAGGCCTTTTTTCTCAAACCGACTGATAATTTCGCCTACATAGCGCCGATTGATGACGCCCGGCTTCAACATTGTAAAACATCTTGTCATAATTCGGAAATTATATATTATTGAGAAATCATTTTCAATCTGCCGACTTTTCCGCCGACAGCTTTCTGACAACTTCTTCGATTGCATAGTCAGGAGTTGACGCTCCAGCTGTAACTCCGACTTTTTTGAATCTGAAAAAACTGTCAGGAATTTCAGATGAGTTTTCAATCAGAATGGCAGAGCCGCAATGGCGCAAGGCGGTCTCGTAAAGCCTTTTTGTGTTCGCGGAATTTTTTCCGCCGACAACAACAACCGCCTCGACTTTACTGCAAAGCTCAAGAAGAGAATCCTGAAGAGCCTTTGTCGCAGGACAGATTGTGTTCATTATCTTAAGGCTCCTGTATTTTCTTTTCAGGACTTCAGATATTTTATCAAACTCAAGAGGACTGAAAGTTGTCTGGCTCAGAAAAACCGCTTTGTTCTCTGAAACGCAAAGGTTTTCAGCATCACTCTCGTTCTCGACAAGAATAAAATTTCCTTCGGCAAAGCCCGCGATTCCCAAGACCTCGCCGTGGTTCTTGTCGCCTGCAAGAATCACGTCAAATCCGTCTTTTGAATATTTCCGGACATTTTTCTGGCTCGCCTTGACACGCGGACAAGTCGCGTCGATTATCTCAAGACCGCGTTTTTCAAGCCGTGAACAAACTTCCGGGGAAACTCCGTGTGCGCGGATTATGACAAGAGAATTTTCAGGGACATTTTCAATGCCGCTCTCGTCAAGGATTTCAAGGCCTTTTTTTCCGAGCGACTTCAAGACCGAATCATTGTGAATCAAAGGCCCGAGCGAATAGACTTTTTTCCCGCCGGAAGAACCCGATGATTCCGCCGCCTGTTCAGCAGCCTCGACCGCACGGCGGACTCCCATGCAGTAGCCGAGGACGCTAGCCTTTATCACTTCCATAAAAATAAATCTACCACAAAATCCGGATTATAGGAATTGTAGGAAATGGAAAAGGATTTTTTTAGGAAAACGAGACGATTCTTAAAAAATACTGAAGAGGGTTCACGAAAAAAAATCTGATTAAAAAGAATTATTTCTGTTTAATATCATACACCATAACCAGCCTTGTACGAAACCTTCGGAAAAGCCTCTTTCCCTAGATTTTTCTTCTCCTGCAATATACGCCTTCAATTCACTTGGGCATTTATCTGACTGTAAATAATTGTCCACTGCATTTGATATTTCGGGAGGACTAGTTAATTCTCGCACTGCGGCTTTTGCCACCTCATTAGAAACGTCTTCAAATTCTATAGATATTTCGTTCATAGTGACAACCTCTTCCTTTAAATTTCGAATATTTTTGGAGAAAACTTCTCTTTTATAACGCATTCAAATCATCATCTAACTGATTCATCTCGTCTTCTTCTTTCTTCTGCTCTAAATCCTTATTTTTTTTCTGCGATAATCCATTTCTTCAGGAGTTTTTCTATTTCTGCTTTTGAATCTGCCAGATTAAATGGTGCGCTTATAGAATTAAACGATATACTTGTTAAGCCATTTTTTATTGTTTTTATTTCTCGAAGCGGAATTTTCTTATATGAAGTGGCAAACGTTTCGTGCGTATACACGTTTTTATTTGTGATAAGAAAGCCGTCTTTTGCTCCGCCCATAACTGTGTCATCGTATAAAAGAATTGGTTCTTCTCCTTATTTCTAAAGCACCGTAAGAAGAAAGAGCGCCTTCCAATTTTGCAGGATTTGAACTTGCAAGCATAAATCTGTTGCGCATAGAAGAATTCTCCTTATAGAAATTTTGCAAGTCTTTAAATATTTGCACTTTTGAAGAATTCAGCTGCCAGTCAGTTTTCTTTCCATCAGTTGAAGTTTTGTTCGGCTTCTTAGCAGAAGAAACAGTTTTTGCAGATTCGCTTTCATTGCTTCCTTTGCCAAGAATTTTTGCTTTTCGCTGGGCAAATTCCTCATCAGTTAAAATTCCCTTTTCTTTTAAAACGGCAAGGCGTTCCAATTGCTTTATCACATCATTTTCTGACGACTCGTCTTGTTCTCCAGATTCATCAGCATCTTCGTCTTCAGAATCATCATCGTTATCATCGTCTTCTTCCTCATCGTCTGAATCATCAATATCTTCTTCGTCGTCATCAAAATCATCATCTTCCTCATCGGAATCGTCGAAATTTTCGTCATCATCGTCATCAAAATCATTTTGAGAGTTTTCTTCTGCCAGTTCTGGAATTTTCTGAACTAATTCGGAAACAGCCTCATCTCCAGTCAAATCCTCGATTTCTTCAGCAAAATCATCAAAATCCACTTCCTGATTCTGCATATCTGCAAGCGCTCTATAGCATGCCGCAAGCTCTTGACGAGAAAGATTAAAGTGTTTTCTTATCAGATACAAATTATAAATATACTGAGGTTGAAAGATTCCCATTCGTCTAAGCACAAGCACAAATGACAAATCCATAATATAAATATTTGTAATTTTAGTTCTGTCAATTCTTAGAGAAAGTATATCACTGAAAAAATTTTCGAGACTTAAATTTTGCACTTTGTTATAAGCGGCGTTGATTTCACTTTCGTTGCTGTACAAACTGAAATCTTCATCAAGAATTTTCATCATACTTGCAATTGATTTCTTAAGCTCACGGTCTAATGCAACTTTGTGTCCCACAACGAAAACTAGCGTTTTCAGCGTATCCCCATTGTCTTTGTTAGCAGAATATGTATCAAATGCCTTTCTTGCTAAATCTTCAAAAAATCCCATAACTTACATCTCCACTTCATCTTCTAGAATTTTTTTGTTCTTTTTGTATTCTTTTTCCTGATTTTTCAGTTCCTTTTGGAACTCTTTTTCAGCTTTTTCCAAATCTTTAACGGATTTTTTTGAATCACGTTCGATTTCCTTGAGAAACTGTTTTGCTTCTTTTTCTTCTGTCATATTTATCCTCCATTATTTCAATTTCGTTTTTATTGCTTCATCAAGAAGCAGTTTTTCTGACATTCACTCTTTTCATTCTGATTTTAATTTCCTGCACTGCAAATTAATTGAATTTTTAATCATCATCTGAGTTCCAGCCTCCCAAAGCCCAAGTGCAAAATTTTCCAATCATCTTGATAAGCCATATGAGTAAAAACGGAGAAGCTATCACAAGCGTAATGAAAAGCAACCACAACCATCTGTTCGGACCGTCCATATTGAAAAAAACTGTCACAACAAGACTTCCGCCTAAAATCCAGCAAACAAGACAAAGAAGGCCTTTCCAAACTGGAAATTTAAATTTCTTTGAAAACCTGAGAACAAGTCCGCCGAGAACAAAGAATAATAAGATTCCAAATATAATTGACACTTTCGCTTTCTCCTACTTGATTTTTACAACGGAAATGATTTTCACTCCGCCCTTTAAATATGTTCTTGCGTAACTTTCTTTTATTTTTTCACACGCTTGAAACATATTGTCCGCTTCTAGCATACGAGTTAAAATGCCGCTTGCAGTTCTAAACGTCACTTTATACATTTTCTTCTGAATTGCCATAAGAACCCGCTCTTATTTCAATGTGCAAGAAATTACAGTGCATCCAGGATAACGTTTTTTCACATCTGCTTTTGCATCTGAACTTGAATTTGCCATTACGGTAGTCGTTAAAGCAGAACTTTTTCCGCCTTGCTTTGTCTGAATTTTGACAGAATATTGTTTTTTCATTCTATCTCCTAAGATAAGATTATCTTTTTATCACGTTCATAAGCTGACACAATTCAATTGTTTTCCGTGATAAAAAACAATGCTATTTCATTAAATATATTAATGCTCAATCGTGTTGTTTGTCAATGAAATTCTATTAATATTATTAGAGATGATTGAACAGGAATACAAAGAGCAGCTGGATTTTGTTATTGAGCGAATCAAGGAAGAAAGAAAAAAGGCAAATATGTCGCAGATTGAGCTTTCATTCGCATCAGGGCTTTCGCAAAATCAGGTGAACTGCATTGAGTCCGGTCGCAATATTCCAAATTTATACACGCTGATAAAAATATGCGACGCACTTAAAATCCGTCCGGAGATTTTATTTTCGCCAAGCGACACTCAAAGAGAAAAAGTTCGCAATGAAATCATTTCGCTTATAAAAAAATATATATAACTTCAGTCTTCCAACAAAAAATCAAAAGAAACGGTTCACGAAAATCTCGCAAAAAAAAACTGCCCGACATAAAATCAGGCAGTTTTAAGCGATTTTAAACTCGTCGACTTGTTGATAACCAAGTTATCGAACAAGTCTAATCATTTTAAAACCAAGTGTCAGAAAAAAGAATCAGACATTCACTCCGTAATCTTTCTGAAGCTGGCCTTTTTTCATCGCTTTTTCAGAATGATGGATTCCGTATTCAGGCTTCCAGTTTTTTCTGCACAGCGAGATGAATCCGCTTGAAATATACAATGAAGAGTAACAGCCGCTCACAAGTCCGACGATAAGCGCAAGAGCGAAATCCTTTATGTTTCCTGTCGTGAAAATGAACAGGGCGATTACGGCAATCAAAGTTGTCGCTGTTGTTATGATGGAACGCCCCAAAGTGTCAGACAAAGAACGGTCAAGAAGGTCGTTGAATGTCCTGACTTTTGTCACAGGAAGATTTGAACGTACTCGGTCAAGGATTACAACAGTATCGTTTATAGAATATCCGACAATCGTAAGAACCGCGGCAAGAACCATCGAAGAGAATTCCATCCGTGTCCAGATTATGAAAGTGAACATAAACAAAGTGTCGTGTATCAAAGCGATAATCGCGCCGAGAGCGAAATCCCAGTGGAAGCGGATCGCGGCGTAAATCCAGATAAGGACAAAAGTCGCAATCAGAAGAACAACTGACTTTGTCGCAAGAGATTTTGAGAAATTAGAGCCGATAAAATCAGTCTTTACAACTGTGACTGTGTTTTCGCCGAACTTTTCAGAAAGAGCGGAAAGAACCGCGTCCTGAAGCTCCGCGCCTGTAGAAGCATCAGAAGTTTCCGGCATGCGGATCTGATAGCTCGCTCCGTTTTCGCCGCCCAAAGTCTTTACAGAAACTCCTGAATACGCTTCAAGGGCATTCCTGACATCGTCCGCTGTGACATCCTGCTGAGCCGCATAAAGGAACAGAGGATTTTCTGTAAGCTGAGTCGAAACATCTGAGCTCACAAAAAGAAGCGATGAAGGTTCGCTTCCGTCTGATTTTAAAACAGCTGAAACTCCTTCGACACTGTTCAAGGCTTCGACAATATCTTTCACAGTCGCATATTCGCTGTAGGAGAAGACCTTTGTCTCGTTTTCCGCGCCTGTTCCGCTTATGACAAGGTCAAAGGCGTTTTTTGAAATATCCGCCGTGACTCTTGCCGTTCCGGAATAACTAAGCTCAGCCGCGACAGGAGCAATCCTGACTTCCTCAAGAAGCCCAGGCTTGAAATCGATTCCGAAATTTATTCCGCGCGTAAAAAATCCTACAATGCCGAAAACAATAACTGCAAGGCTGAAAATTCCTGCTGGCCAAAATAACTTGCTAAAATGAATAAGTTTCTTTTCCATTATTTTATCCTCCAGCTGATGCTTACTTTCTTTGCCTTCATCACATCAGTTCCAAAATCAAACATGAGCCGGGAGACAAACAAGGCGGTGAACACAGAAGAGACAACACCGATTGCAAGGCTGACAGCAAATCCCTGAATAGAACCGCTTCCGAGCATAGAAAGGAAGATAGCGGCGATGAATGTAGTTATGTTAGAGTCCATAATCGCCCAGAAAGCGTTCTCAAATCCAGCCGTAATCGCCGCGGCGCGGCTTTTTCCAAGAAGAAGCTCCTCTTTCATACGCTCAAAAATAATAACGTTCGCGTCAACCGCCATGCCGATTGTCAGAATCATACCGGCAATCGAGGAAAGCGACAAAGTGAGATTGAACGCCGAAAGAACAGAGAACATTATATAAAGGTTCAGGACCTGAGCGACAACCGCGTTGATTCCTGCCGCCTTGTAAAAGACAAGCATGAAAATCATGATAAGACCAAGACCCGCGACAATCGCCTTTATTCCTTGAGAAACAGCCTGTTCGCCCAAAGAAGCGCCGATGACCTGCTGGGACTCGACGGAAAGAGGAACATTTAGCCACGCTGTCTGCAAGACTTTCTGAAGATTCTGAGCCTCCTCAAGACCGAATCCTGTAATCGCGACACGTCCGCCTGTGATAGCGTCGTTTATGCGCGCGTAAGACTTGACTTTGTTGTCGCTCACAATCGCAAGGAATTCGCCGACGTGTGCGCCAGTGAAATCGCCGAAAATGACCGCGCCGTCTGTGTCAAGAACGAAGTCAACTTCAGGACGGTTTGTAAGGCTGTCGGTTCCTACTTCCGCGCTTTTTATGTGCGCTCCTTCAAGGGCGATTTCTTTCTTGACGACAAGATAACCGATTCTTTCGTCAAGTCCGTATTCATCTTTTGTGTACTGCCCCATGACTTCGCAGTCCTCAGGAATGATTGAAGGGTCGATGAGCTCGCCAAGCGCATTGAATGTGCTCGCGGCGTTGTTCATATAATACTGGCTGAACTTTTCTGTCGCGTCATTGTCAACAAGGCGGAAATTCAAGATTCCCTTTCCCATTATGATTGTGTTGATAGCGTCAGCCTCAGCCGCGCCCGGCATTTCAATGTAGATTCTGTCTTCGCCCTGCTGGCGGATAACCGGCTCTGTAAGACCGAATCTGTCAATCCGGCTTGAAAGAGTTTCAATCGCCTGAGCCATAGCGTCTTTCTTGAACTGCTCGATATTTATCTCCGCGACAGAATCCGCCTGGGAAGCAGCGGCAGCGTCAAGGTCGGCTTTCACGATGATGTTCATTCCGCCCGACAAGTCAAGCCCAAGCTTCACGGAATTCTGGTAACGCTTTTTCGCCTTAAGAATCTCTTCGCGGTATCTGCCTGAAAAAACATCAAGAAATTCCTGCTCGTTTGAATAAGCGTTCAGAATATCGCCTACTGTCATCGGAGAAGGAGCTTTTTCGCCTATCCGCTTGTACTGTTTTGCGGCATCCTTTTCGACCCAGTCAAATTTCGGATCGATGAGAGCGGTTCTGTCCGCCTTTGCAGCAGCCTTTACTTCCAGGACATCGCTGGACGCCTGCGCTGTGGCATAATCTTTAATATCCTCAAGCGAGCCCAACGCAAGCGCTTTCACTTCCTTCGGTGTCCCCCAATACCAGCTTACTGAAGGCCAAAGAAAAGCAAAACACACGCCTAAAACCGCCAGAAGAATAAGAAAACGACTTCTTTTATTCATCTTGTTTTACTCCAATGAAAAATTATTTATTTTTCTTCTGATTTGGAATCAGATTTTTCATCCGCGGCTGAAGCGGATTCTGAGGTTTTGTCTGATTCAAGAGATTTGTCTTTTTTTGATTTGAAAAGTCCGCGGCGTTCAGCAGGTTTTTCCTCCGCAGCAGGTTTGTCCGACTCTACAGAAGCGATTGCAGTCCGTGTGAACTCAAGTTTTGTGTTGTCGTCGACTTTCACGATTACAGTTTTCTCTTTAGTTGAAGAAACAACGCCGTGAATTCCGCCGATTGTGACAACTTTGTCGCCCTTTTTTAGAGCGTCAATCATTTTCTGGGTTTCTTTCTGCTTTTTATTCTGTGGACGAATAAGGAAAAAGTAGAAGATAACAATGATTAGCACAAATGGAACTAAAGTTGTGATAAAACTTCCTGAAGTCGAAGCGCTGGATGCTCCATTTGCTGTCTGTAAAAAAGAAATAAATGACATCTGTAAATCCTTTTTTTATGAATTACTGAAAAATCAGTTCCGATAGAATATCATACTGATAATCCAATCGTCAAGGCAGATTTTTTTTACCTGCCGGAATTTGAAAGCTTGAGCGTCAGCTCATCGTTCAGCTCGCGCATCCTGGAATCGTTCGGATTAAGAGCGACAACCTGCCTAAGATAATACTGAGCCTTCCTGTAGTCGCTTTTGCTGTTGTATATCTCGTAAAGCCTGAAAAGGGAATCGCTGTTGCGCGGATTTGCGATAAGGCTTGACCTCAAGTCGGAAAGAATATCTTCCTCGCGGCTCATAAGAAGGCTTCTTCTATAATAGAGAAAACTTTTCATTCTGCCGGATGCGTTCGGCAGAAGCTCGTTTATAAGAGCCAGAGCCTGGCTTGTCCTTCCTGTAGCGTGAAGGACAGTTATGTAAGCCTGAACCGCATGCTCGTCGGAAGGATTTGCCCTGTAGACAGGATATATAAGATTCCACGCCTCGTCGTTTCTTCCGACAGCAAGACAGATTCTTATGTGAAGAAAAACAGTCTCGTTTGAAGCGTCCGGACTTGAGACCAGAACAGAGCTCTGGGTGTACGCTTTCTGCCATTCGCCTTTCTCCACAAGACCTTCGACCGCGTACTGAAGAGCGTCGTAGTTTGAAGGATTTTTCTCAAGAATTCTTCCCGCGATTTCCTCGGCGGATTTTCCCGAGACACGCATTTTTGAGGCGGATGCAAGACGAGCGGCGAAAAGCTGAAGCTCCTCGTCGTCAGGATACATTGAAAGCGCGTTCTCGACAGTTGAAATCGCCGCGGGAGTGTTTTTGCTCCATTCGTACTGGACTTTCGCGCGGAGATAAAGATAATTCCTGGAAGAGCTGTCTTCCCTTGAATAAACATCCAGCAGAGACGCCGCGTGGATATAGTCCTTTTTTTCAACAAGAATCGAAATGCGGAAAAGAAGCGCGCTCAGATCGTTCGGATTCTGCTGAAGAATTCTCGCGATGTACTCTTCCGCGGAAGAATAATTTCCAAGGGAAAAAGCGTTTTTCGCGTTCAGATCAAGCACGTCCACATCGCGCGGATATTTTTCAAGAAGATTCCGGCTTATCGAATACGACTCTTCTTTCTTTCCGAGAACATTAAGCAGATCCGCGTATTCAAGGCTGCACTCAAGGTTTCCTGCCGAATTCTCAAAAGCGAATAAAAGATAATTTTCAGATTTTTCGTACTCGCCGTTCTTTTTGTACAGAAGCCCAAGAAGATAATTGACAAGGACAGAATCCCTGTGAACCTGAAGGCAAGAAAGCAAATCCTTTTCCGCATCCTGAAAAAAGGACGAGACATCGCTTTCCCTTGCGACAACAAGAGCCGGAAGCAAAGTCGAAAGATAATCGACTTTTCCTGTGCTTGTATCGTAAATCCCGCGGCGGACAGAACTTATCGCGCCGGAATATGAAGTCTCGCCTGAAAGAGAAGGAACATCAAAATCCGTCTTTTCAGAAGCCCATGCGATATCCATTATGCTTGACGCGATGAAAATCAGGACTTTCTCGTTCCCCTTGTAGTCAGAGTCAGGCTTTCTCAAAGCTGAAAGAGCGCGCCTTAAAGTCAGCGGAGACGCAAGCTCCACATCGTTCAGAACGCTCTCGTCGATTCCTGAAAAATAATTCTGGCTTCTCCTTGAGACAGGAATCGAGGAGACTCTTCCGTCTGCAATTTCAGGCTCGGAAAGTTTTTTTTCCTCGGAAGAAGGATTTCCCGCGCAGCCTGAAAAAATCTGGAAAACTGAAGAAATAAGCAGAAAAACTGAAATGAGGAAAATGTGTTTTTTCGGAAATGAAAAATCAGTTTTCACAGCTCCTCGCCGTCGTCATCTTCAAAATTCTCTTCGTCCTCAAAACGCTCGGAGAATTTTTCGGGCATCATTTTGATAAGCGATTTTCTTTTGAAGAACAGAAAAACAAGCAGAAATCCCGAAAGAATAAAAATCACAGGAAGCAGAATCAGCATCACTTCCCCGAAAGTGTGTTTTATGACTCCAAGAGAAAACAGAAGAAGAAAAATTCCGATTGCAAAAAGAAGAACCGCAGTGAAATCATAAGAAAGGCTGAAGCGCTTTTTCTTGGTCCTGCTTGACGCGAAAATCGAAAGAGAGACAATCAGAATCATAAAAGGCCAGAGTTTTTTAAATCCGAGGGAAAAGATATTTATCGCGATTAAAAAAAGAAAAAGCCCGTTGAAAAACAAGGCAAGCCCCGCGAAAAGCTTGAAAGGTGTCCTTGAAAACGCGATATAAACATAAAGGAAAACAAGACCTGCGAGCATCACGACAACAGAAAGGACAGTTCCCAGGATATCCTCGTTTTTTCCGAAAAATCCCAGAAGAACAAGGATTCCCGCGAACATCAGGAACATTCCAAAGGCAAGCATTGTGTTCAGGTATTTCAAATCAGGCTTTTTCATTCCGCATTCCTTCCAAAAAATCGTGATAAACAGACATAATAATATAATAACCCAAATGTCGATTTTCAAAAGTCGGCATTTAAAGCAATAGTTACTATAGATTACACCATTAAGCCTTGTCTTGCCAATAAGTATTGTCCGTGATAAATTTGAAGACATGGACAGAAAAACCACTTTCAAATCCGCGATGTTTTTTACAGCCGCGATTTTCGCCGCGGCTTCACTTTTGTTCACTTCATGCAGACAGATAAAATCAGATTCAAAAGAAACCGAAAAGATAAGACAGAACCAGACTTCGCTTTCCGCTCTCCTTGAAAAGCCTGACCTGGACGAAGTCTCAAGATACGCGATAGTAAAACAGATGGCGAACAACCTTGTCGCGCTGGGAGACAGCCAGTCGCTGATTCTTTTTCTTACTGACTGGGTTGAAAAAAATCCTGACGATATGTACAACGCGTACTGGCTTCTGATGACCGCCTACGCGTATATGTCGGAAAACGCCGAGCCTATCGCGGAATACTATTTCGACAGGATCCTTAAGGACTACCCGGACCTTCTTGTGAACGGCTCTTCAATCCATCTTTCATGCCTTCAGAACCTGATTCAGATAAGCACAGATTCCAGGAACAGAATCAAATACTTCAACGAGCTGATAAACAGGTTTCCCGCGAACGTGAGCATCACTGAGCTTTATTTAAGGCTCGCCTTGGAGTACGAGAAAGAAAGCGAATGGGACGAAGCCTTGAAAGCGTACTCGATTTTCCTTGCCCAGCCGGACGCTTCCTCGATTCAGATTTCAGGCGAGCCGAACGCGTACAAAAAAGCGCGTCAGTTCGTGAGCTTCAGCAGCTCTTCAAAAGACTGGACATTTGAAAGCCTTGAAGCCCTTTCAAGCGCCGTGAAAAAAGCGATTTCCCAGTACGACTGGAGAAGCCTTGACAAATACAAGGCGAAAGTGAACTTCTTTTCAATGTCATGGAAGCAGGACGAGATGGACCCCAACGCGCAGGAAGAGTTTTCCATGCGGAATTTCATGCGGGGACAGCGTGTAAGATACAGCGCGGAGCTGGACGCGGACTCAAACTCAAACGAGGCGTATTTAAGGACATGGGGATGGAGCACCTATGTTCCTGTCTGGTATTTTTATTTCAGGAAAGTGAATTTTCCGCTCGACCCGGACATAAACGGAAACTGGGAATGGGCAGGAATTTATATGGGCGAAAAACTCTGACAAAGAAAGATGAGAAAAACCGTCCGCATATCAGTTTCAGCCTGTCTGCTTGTTTCATTCAATTTTTCCATCCTTCAGAACACTTTTTCAAGAAATAACGTTTCTTCAGAAAAGAACATTTCCTCAGAAAGAAACGTCTCCAAAAACAACGCAGCTTCCAAAAGCGTGAAAAACAAGGCGGAATACAAAAGCCTCGGATTTCCCGGAATCAACAGAAAAGAAGTCAAAACACTGCGGAAAAAATATCTTACAACGCATAAAAACTGGCTCTACAGAATTCTGGACGAAGCCGAGCCTTACAGAATCTACGTGAGAAACAAAATCGCCGAACGGAAACTGCCCATAATCCTGGAATATCTTCCTGTCGTGGAGTCTGACTACAATCCGGACGCTGTCTCAAAATCAGGAGCGACAGGAATGTGGCAGTTCATGCTGAACAGCGTAGAACCCTTTCTTGTCGTGAACGAATACATAGACGAGCGGCTTGACCCCTGGAAATCGACAGAAGCCGCGCTTTCAAAGCTTGAAGACAACTACAAAATGTTCGGCGACTGGCTTCTTGCGATCACAGCGTACAACTTCGGAGCCGGAGCCTTGAAGCGGGCGATTGAAAAGGCAGGCTCATCGGATTTCTGGTATCTCTGCGATAACAAATATCTTTCAGAACAGGCTTCAGGATATGTTCCAAAGCTGATTGCTGTCGCCGATGTCGCGGAAAACGCGCTTTATTACGGAATAAAAATGCCGACCGCGCGCGACCGGAAAGGCGACACAATCGAAATGCGGGCAGGAATGTTTGACTATGTTTCTGTAAAACATTCTGTCCCGATTTCTGATTTGGCAAGGGAACTCAGAATCGACGAGGCTGACCTTTTGTCGCTGAATTCCTCGCTTGTGAAAAAAGTCACGCCGCCGGATGCGGAATTCAAAATCCGCTTTCCTGAAGGAATGAAAGAATCCGCGGAACGCGCTCTGGACGAAATGCAGAATCGCTAGAGGAAATTCCGGCGGAAAAATATGCAAACCGCAGGAAACCATAAAATCCTGAAAAATCCAAAAAACGAAAATCCTTGAAAACGGAATCAAAAGAAAAGCAGACATTTCGGGCAAGAATCTTAAAAATCGCCTCTTTTAAACGCCTTGAACATTAACAAAAAACACTGTTTTTTCTTTCAAAGTGAATCATAATAATCCCAGAAGCAAGATGAAAATGCATGAGACAAGGCCGCTTTTCATCTTGACAAGTCCAGGAGGAAAAAAAATGAAAAAACTTTTGCCGATTTTTGCAAGCCTCGCGTTTCTTTTGCCGTGCGGAACAGTTTCCGCGCAAGGCAGAGACAAAGACAACACAAAAAACTGGCTCGGCGGGCTTCCGCCTGAAAAAGCGCTTTCGTATATGAAAGAAAATCACGATAAAGGTCTTGTGATTGTGGAAGTGAACACGGACTACTGGAAACTCAAAAACGGTTTTACAGGCGCGATGCACATTCCGCACGACCAGATGGCAGAACGCTACGCGGAAATTCCTTCGGGAGCTCCTGTGATTCTTCACTGCGGAGCGGGAGTTGTCTCTGTTCCGGCTTACGAAACCTTAAAGGAAAAAAGGCCAGACATTCCTGTCCTTTCGTACATCGCAGGCCGACCGCCGGTTTCTGAATTCAACGGATGGCTTTCTGAACACAGAAAATAACGGAAGACGCTTTATGGATTCTGGAACACGGAAAACAACTGAAGGCGCTTTAAAGAATCGTTCAAAAAAATCCTAAATCACTTCAAGTCGCTTTTCCCGGCTGAAGACGAAAATACTTTGCGTAAAATGATTGGTTGATTTTCGCTTTGAACTCGCTTATATTTTTATCTGGAGGATTTCATGAGGCACGACGCATACACAAGTTTCGCTGAAAAAGTTCAGACACAAATGCAAACTCTTGATTATGAAGAGCAGCTTGGTATCTTAACCATTGTTGTTTCCGCAATGAATCAGAAAAAAAAGCCTGAGCCGAAAATGTCAAAAGAAGAAACAATGCGGCTGTTTAATAAATTTACAGGAAGTTTAAAAGTTCCTAAAAATTTTGATTACAAAAAAGAATATCTTGAATATCTTGATGAACGGTACGGACTATGATGAATTTCTTTATTGATACAAATGTGATTCTTGATTGGCTTATTCCAACAAATCAATTTCATAGCGAAGCTACAAATTTTATGAATTTATGTTTCAGCGGAAAAGCAGATGTCTTTCTTTCTTCTCATTCATTGACTGATATTTTTTATGTTTCCAGAAAATATTTTTCAATAGAAGATAGACGAGATTTTTTACTGCTCATTGTTTCTAATTTTAATATTATTACTGAGAATAAAGATGATTTTTTATCAGTTTTAAGCAGCGAAAACTTTTTCGACCTGGAAGACGGCTTGCAGATGAAATGCGCCGAAAATGCTGCACTTGATTTTATCGTCACGGAAAACTTAAAAGACTTCGAAAATTCAAAAATTCCAGCGATAGGCATTTCTTCCGCTTTGGGAAAAATTTAATCCAAGGACAAATCCATGACAGAACTTGAAAAACTTGACGCGGGGCTTCCATTCGATGTGAACGACAAGGAAGTTGACGCGCGGAAAATCCACGCGGTGAAAGGCTGCGCAGAACTTGAAAAAATCGACGCAAGCGACAGAGCCGCAAAAGAAAAAGCAATTCGCGTTCTTTTTGGAAAAGTTGGCAAAAATCCGAATGTGCTAACCGGATTTCATTGTGATAACGGACTAAACATTGAAGTTGGCGACGAATTTCTTGCAAATTATAACGTTACAATTTTAGACATTGCAAAAGTTCAAATGGGAAACAACGTTTGGATTGGACCTGGAACTTTAATCACTTCTATAAATCATCCGCTAAATCCAGCCGGCAGACGAAAACATTTAGGAATTGCAAAGCCAATAAAAATTGGTAACGATGTCTGGATAGGCGGAAACGCGACGATTCTTCCGGGCGTAACAATCGGAAACAATGTTGTTGTCGCGGCAGGCGCGGTTGTCACAAAAGACATTCCCGACAACACGCTCGTCGGCGGAGTTCCCGCGAAAAAAATCCGCGACCTTGAAAACGACACAACAGAAGACGAAAACAAACCGACGTGACTTAAGTTTGGACTTATCAGACAGCCCATTTGAACTGTCATGATTTTCCGTTTTTGCACTTCATTTGCACTTCAAAAGCAAACATCCCAAAACGAATGAGAAATGCCGCTTTGAATCAGTAAAAAAAACGCTCCAAATGCGGCGAATTTGACAAAATCCGACAAATTTGTGAAAAATCGAAAAAAAATGTAATAAAAGTGTTGACAACTGAAAGCGAATCAAGTATATTGAAACCGAAAGATGTAACAAAAATAGTTACAAATAAAATCTAAAGGCCGGCTGGAAACAGAAGTTTTCCCAAAGGCTTATTTCGGAGGTTTTTATGACAAAAATCGCAGTTGTGGCGGCAAACGGAAAAGCCGCCAGAAAAATCATCACAGAAGCCGTAAACCGCGGATTCAATGTGACAGGCTTTGGCCGCGGCGAGAACAAGACAGACGCGCAGAATTATGTCCAGAAGGACTTGTTCGACCTGAAGGCGGACGACTTGAAAGGTTTCGACGCGGTTGTTGACGCGGCAGGCGCATGGACGCTCGACACGCTTTATGTGATTCCAAAAGCGGCGGCTTTTCTTGCAGGATTGCTGAAAGGAACAGACACGCGGCTCGTGGTTGTCGGCGGAGCGGGCTCTCTTTATGTGAACAAAGAGCACACATCAACAGTTGAGCTTCAGCCGACTTTCCCGGATTCGTACAAAGGAGTGAGCGCGGCGCACGGACTGGCTTTGGCGACATTGCGCGCGACAGAAGGCGTAAAATGGACTTACATTTCTCCAGCGGGCGATTTCCAGGCGGACGGCGAACGAAGCGGAAAATACATTCTCGCAGGCGAAGAGCTCACTCTGAACAGCCGCGGAGAAAGCATAATCTCCTACGCGGACTACGCGATCGCGCTTGTCGATGAAATCGAAAAAGGCAGCAACATCGGAAAACGCATTTCTGTTGTGAGGGAGTAAAAATTCCCTGAACTAAAGAATGTGAACTGAAAGGGAAATCATAACCACCCGTCAAACGGGTGGTTTGCACTTAGCCTATAAGGCTAGGTTCTCAAGCCGAGACTCAAGTCCCATGTTTTCACTGGCGTTCAAGCCTATTGCATTTTTACTCGTCGCAGCACCTTAAAGGTGCGTTTGTACTACTTGCCACCCTTAAAAGTGTCTTCGTATTCCTTCGTTGTAAGTTTATCCATCGCTATGTCGTGGGATTCCTGTTCCTGTTTGTACTTCCTTATGGTCGCTTCATTCAAGCCCACTGTGCTCACATAGTATCCCTCTGACCAGAAATGCCTGTTTCCAAACTTATATTTCAGGTTCGCATGTTTGTCAAATATCATCAGGCTGCCCTTGCCTTTCAAATATCCCATAAATTGCGACACGCTGTACTTCGGCAGTATGGTCACCAGCATATTTATGTGGTCAGACATAAGATGCCCCTCGATTATCTCGACCCCTTTGTAATTGCACAGCTGCCTGAGTATCTGCCCTATGATTTCTTTGTATTGCCCGTATATTGCCTTTCGGAGATATTTTTGTGTAAAAACTATATGGTATTTACACAGCCATTTCGTATGGCTCAGCGAATCTCTTATGTTTGCCATTTTCTTTCCTCCTTGGCGTTATGCAATAGACTTGAACAATCCTATTGTATCGCTTCGGAGGAAAGTTTTTTTGCTATAAGCGTTGCCCACCCGCATAGCAGGTGGTTTCTTGTGAAAATATTCCGCTTCGCTACATATTATCACCGGCTCACGAGCCGTAACAAAGCGTGCGGTGCGCAGGTTTGCGCGACACACGTCTCTTTTTTCATTCAAACATAAAATGCAAAGAAAAAATCATTCCCAGCCTGAAAGCTCTTCAAACAATTCAGAAAGAGTTTCTGTGTCTATCACATACTGCTGGCTTGTCTGCGGAAGTTTTTTATCTGGCCTCGTAAAATCCCAGATTGCAGGCTCGTTTTCATTCGCGAATTCCGCACCAAGTTTTTTCATAAGCTCCGCGATTTTTCTTCCGAGCAGAATATTTTCCGTTTCGGATTGCCTGCCGTTTTTTCTGAGCCAAAGAATAATTTCATCCGCTCCGAAATTTATTTTCATATAAAACTCCCTATAATTTTAAAGATCAAACATTTTGTCAACAAGACAAAGAACAACAGGAACGCTTCCTCCTGCAACAATTACCGTTACCGGTTGCGAGCCAAAAATTGTCTGGCTTGCATTTACAGCTTCGCCACGGACTTTCTGACTTGCATATTCAATGTATACATAATTCGGGTCTTTGAACAAAGAAGTTACTGCTCCGCCAAGACTGCCGCTGCCGTAAATCATAAATGATTTTATATAGTAAGCGTGCCCTTTTTCCAATGCTTTTGCGGAAAACAGGCTTGCGTTCTGGCTCGCTTCATCTTCTCCGTGATAGACATAATCTTTTGTAATCATTTTTATTTTTTCATCAATCGCTTTTTGCTTTTCCGCTTTTGCCTTTGCTTCGGCTGAGGCCTTTTCGGCTTCTATTTCTTCCACAGAACGAAGTCCGTCGATTTTTTCAACCCAAGTTACTCTTTTATTGTTCCAAAAGTGCGCTTTGTCAAAATTATAATAAATTGTGTAGTCTCTGTCTTTTTCAATTTGCTTTGACCATTTAGAAAAACTTCTGGAATCAGGTTTATTTATAGTTACATTTTTTAAAAACACACCTTTAAGAGTTCCCGAGTCAATTTTTGGATATAGAGCCGTTTCAACATCTAGATTGTTCCATTGGTCTAAAGTCATTTCCTCATACACAGGGTCTGTTTTCGGCGCGACTTCCTGAATGTAAAAGTACAAATCGTGACTCCGTGTGCCCGCCTGAAATTTTGTGATTTTTGTCTGGCCGGAAAGAGAAATGATAAGATATAGATAGGAATCTAAACTTCCTTGTAGTCCTTGTGCCTCTCCCGCTGAAATTGATGTTTCTGCCAATGAACGCAAGAAGTCCCCATCAGTGTAGGAATAATCACCAGACGATAAACCTTTTATGAGAATATTCAAATCTTTGTCTGTCTGATTTATTATAAAAATCTTATCTCTAATGATACGTCCATTATCACCAAATGAATCACGTAAATAAGGATTATCTATAACAATATTATCGTACCAATCTGCCTCTGCGTTTTTCATCGGACTTGTTTTCTCATAAGCCGGATATTTTATTTTCTTTGCTTTTTTCTCAGTTTTTGAAAATGCATTTCCAGCGAACAATGCGGCTATCAGCATTCCTATTACAATTCTTTTCAGATTGCCTCCCATAAATTGTCTCCTAAAAAATTATTTTTCTAACCGCGAACGAGGGAGCGCAGCGACCGAGTTCGCGGTTAGAGCGACTTCGTCAAGTCGCTCTAAGGGTATACCCTTAGAGCGCGCCGCAGGCGGAATTTTGTTCAGGAAAATTTCGCGTTTTTTCAGTTTCTGAGGTTTTGAAATTCCGCGCTTTCATTCCGATATTTCAGCAAAAATCTCAGCGAATGTGGAATATGTAACAATAACATTGACATCTAAAGAAGGCTGCAATACATTGTTTTACAGCAACGGAGAAAACAAAATGAATGAACCTGATTATCTTGAGTACCTTAAAATCCTGACAGAAGAAATCCACTCGGCAGTTGTCGCTACGCTCGACAAAAACGGACGGCCAGTCACACGCTGCATCGACATGATGCTTTGCGATAAGGACACAGTTTACTTTCTGACCGCAAAAGGGAAAAACTTCTACGAGGAACTTATGAGCCAGAAATACATAAGCCTTTCCGCGGTTAAAGGAAAGCTCTGCATTTCTCTTTCCGGCACAGTTGAAAACATCGGAAACGAAAAACTCGACGAGATTTTTGAAAAAAATCCTTATATGAAAGAGATTTATCCTGACGACACAAGAAACGCGCTCGAAGTTTTCAAGTTCACGGACGCGGAAGGAAATTTCTTTGACATAACAAATCCGGGCCACGTGACGCGCGGATTTTTCACGCTCGGAAAAGCGGATTCTGAATCAGAAAAAATCAGATCAGGCTACTTTGTGGAAAACGGCTGCACAGGATGCGGAAAATGCTTTTCAGCCTGTCCGCAAAAATGCATTGCGTTTTCAAAACAGGACGGAAAAGCTGAAATCGACCAGAACCGCTGCCTTCACTGCGGAAGATGCGTTCCGGTCTGTCCAGTGAACGCGATAGTCAAAACAGCATAAACAGGACAAGAAAAAAGGCAGACTGTAATATAAAACCATAAAAAAATGCCGACGCGTTTTTATTGCATCGGCATAGAAAATTCAGCTTAGAAATTTCCTGTTTTTTTACATTGCTCCGATTATTGCAGCAAGAGCAGGAGACATTGCGCCAACCGCGCTTTCTGCCGCATCCATTACAACGCTTGAACCTGGCGACATATTTTTTGCAGCCTCCGCCGCGCTTGCGGACTGGCTCCTTATGGTTTCTTCCCTTGCAAGAAAAAGCTCGTTCTGCTCATGCAAAAGCTGCGCTTTGTACTCGCGTTCCTTGGCTTTCTCTTCCTTTTCGCTTTGTGATGTGGCGTCGTTCAGTATCTGCTGCGCATTTCCTGCGATTGCGTTTACGGTCGCCTTGTCAAGTTCCTTTGATTTTAAAAGCTCAACCATATAGATATTCAAGAGATTATTGTAATTTGTTCTAGAGCACGAATAAAGCGCATAATAATTATACATATTGGCCGTGTTTCCGTACTCATCTGTTGTGCGTTCAAGCTGCCAGTAGCTTCCCCTGTTTCCAATGCCAGTAAGCTTCACATTGTTCACTTTTGAACAGACAGTGCGGATCGCATCCTTTTGCCCGTCGGTAAGAGTCTGACCTACAGTCGCATTCACAGTGTTTGCCATCTCGCTTGCAAGGGCGTACAAAACCTCTGTCTCGGCGATAGTCTGAGCATTTGCAAGAGAACGGTCTTGAGCCGCGGAGCAAAACCATTTGTGAGATGCGTATTCATCAGAAATTCCATACATCTGGACATAAAGGTTTCCGTTTCCGCGCACGATTGAAAGAAGCCACTCGGGATTCACCTTAGCTCCGATTGTCCTGTCCTGCCAGTCGACAATTCTTGTTTTTCTTGCGGAGACAGAAACATTGTTCTCGTCCGCGCTTGCAGAAACGTCAGGCGAAACACCGCCGGATTTAGCAACGCTTTCTGTTGTCTTGCAGCCAAACATAATCAGGGATGCAGCAAGAACTGCTCCGTGCAAAAGAAGTTGTTTTTTCATTTTTCCTCCAAATTATTTATTGCCTCCGTTCAATACGGATTCAAAATCATTTTTAAAACTGCTAAGCAATGTGTCTGTTATTATCCGGATGCTTTTCCTTTTTCCGACTTCATCTGTATACGCTTTCACTTTCTCGCAGTTCTTTGAATAGACATACACAACGCCGCTTTTCCCGCTCAAAGAAATCCGTACCGACGGACTGAAAACCATCAGTTCAGTCGGGCTGTCAATATGGACATCAAAATCTATAATGGCATCCGCTGTATAAACCGCATCTTTTTTGCCGGATGTGACAGAAAATCCATCCTCGGAAAGAACTTTCGTCACCGCAGAATAAACCGCGTTGCCATAATCGTTCGCCACAGTGACAAAAATCGGCATTCCGCTTTTTTC
Source organism: uncultured Treponema sp. (assembly GCA_964606655.1). Taxonomy (GTDB): domain Bacteria; phylum Spirochaetota; class Spirochaetia; order Treponematales; family Treponemataceae; genus Treponema_D. Next base: position 28,255 of record CAZSHF010000001.1, on the reverse strand, counting down.
TGTCTGCTGGACACTTGCAAGCGAAGAGAGCAGAATCATATCATCATTGAAATTCCTGCTTGTAAGCGGTTCTGAAAGAAACTGCGCGTAGGATATTTTTTCAAGAAAATCGTTTCCTTCACGCATTGCGATTCCCAGCAGCTGTATTTTCTCAAAAGGCTCATCCGTTTCCAAAGCCTTGTCATAAAAAGATTTGAACTTGTCTTTGGCGGCTCTTACTTGAGGCTCATATCGCGTCCACAAAGCGCTGCGTTTTGCATAAGCGACGCAATGCCATGTTTTATCTTTTCTGTTCAGCCAAGGCTCTGTGAACTCAAGCGCGGTCAGGCTTGTCGAGGTGTCAACCGCTGTGCTCCGCACAACATCCTGCTCCGTCTTTATTTTTGTCTTTGAACCGTTTTGTGTCTCAAGGCTTTTAAAATTCACCTCGCGCCTGGCGTTCACATTTGTCTGAAAATAAAACGACATATTCGCGGCGGCGTTGCTTTTTGCCTCATCAGCATTTTTTCCGCTTGCTTTCTGGGCAATATAGTCAGAATCCGGGAACACGCTTTCATAGTTTAAAACCCAGTCTGGAGTTTTTGTGTTTTTTGGTTTCGCATAAACACTGAACAATAATAAAAAGCAAAATGAAAACAGAAAATATATTTTTTTCATTCGGAATCCTTCACGCGTTTATTTTTTCTTCATGACAAAGAATTTTCCAGGCTCTCTTTTAGCCTCTTTCCAGTCGCTTTCACGCGGAACAATATAGCCGTCCGTGTCATAATTTCTGGCTGCGATTTCATTTGCGCTTCGGGCATATTTGTTAGTGTCATAATCCTTGAGCCTGAAAGAAGTGTCTTTCTGAAGCTGAGCGAACTGCTGGCTTCGGGAAAAATCGCCGAAAGAATTCAGCAAGAACGGCTCGTAGCCTTTTATTTCATTCAAGGCATTTACCGCAAGCTCAAAGTCTGAGTCGCTTTCAATTTTTGAAGATGAAAACACATAAGGAAGCCCCAGCAAAGAAATTGTCTTTCTCAGGGAATCCAGATAAGTCTCCGAAAACGCATCTTTAGATATTCTATAACTGGAAGTGAATTTCTGCATTTTGGGAAATTCTTTTTCGACTGTCTTTAAATATTCCGGCTTGTATGCGTAAATCGGAAGTATGCCCAGATCCCAGAGAGGCTCATAATATTTTTTGTAGTAGCTGAACTTAAATTCATAGAGCACATTTTTATCCTCTTTTGTCATATTGTCGTATTCATATGAAAGGTCGTCTTCCTCAATGTCATCAGGGTATTGGGTCCGAGAATTGCTGTAGTCATTGTGTCCGCCTTTTACAGGAAACAGTTTGAACGGCGCGTCTTCAGAAAGTTTTTCCAGTGTTTTCCTGTAACAGAACACTGCCCTGAAAACAACCCTGTCCTCTTCCGGATAAAAACGTTGATACACTTTAGTAGCGCCCAGCCGCAAGGTATCCAGCATATATTCCAGTTTTTTTGTGTTTTTCACGAACATATAATCACTGCCCGGGATTGAAACAAATTCAATCGGAAGATACCGCCAGAGATGATTCATAAAATCTGACCTTGGAATTATATCGACTTGAACTTTCTCCGAGGTGTAAAATTCGCTTACATCTGATATTTCAAGAATAATGCTTGAAGTGTCAGAATCCGCAGGAACAGAAACTGACACCACATTTCCTGAATTGTAATAGCCTGAATCCTCATAGCCTGCTATTCCTCTGCCGGTATAATGAGGATAATAGCCGGAAGTTTGTCCAAGAACTGTTCCGTTTTTATCTTTCACTTGAACTGTGACTCCAAGATCGAAACCTTTGGCTATTTTCTCAAAAGTCTGGTCAAGCCTCCAGCCGCTGCTGTTCGGGTTGGATTTGTACGCCTTGTAGACGTTGTTATAGATATTTTCTTTTTTAAAATCTCTTGCTATGAAAAGCATTGTATCTATGTTGAAAATTTCTTTTTCATAGTCAATTTTTCCCATTTTCACATCGTCAGTATACACAATAAAACATGGCGGATTTTTCTTGTAGTATTTTTCAACTGTTTTTACAAGGGAGACAAATTCGTTTCTTTGCTGAATCAAATTCCGTGCCCTTGTCCCGAAATCTCCTGCGGCAAGTGTCTGAGACACGCTTGACATAGCGCTGACCGCACGTTCCAGACCGGCATCTTGCGCGCTTGCTTCAATGTAATATGTGAGCGCCTGTATGTTCGAGCCTTGGCTTGCGGCGACATTTCCTTTGGCGACAAGTTTTTGCGCCTCTATTGAGCTGCCGGCGCTTGTTTCGCGGACAGCCAACAAGCCGGACTTTCCTCTTTCAGTCAATTCCACGCCCAGCTGTCCAAGAATATCGAAAACCGCTTCCTTCAACGCTTTTCCGCTGTCAAGGTCTTGATATGAACACGACGGATTACTGTACGCCGCCAGGGAAGTGTTCTTTTCCTTGTCGTTTATCCGCACCGAAACCGCGTAACTGTTTCCTTTTCCGATGATTGACACCAGAAGGATTTGTCTTGCGACTGCGAAATTTCCTGCCTCAACCGACTCTGAATCTGAATACGCCGCGCTTTCATCACGTTTTTGAGCCTCCGCAATGACTTTCGCATTGTACGCGTCGGCAACCTGAATCCCTGAATATTTTTTTATGTCGTCAGTGATTGTGTTCACAACAAAATCCGGAAGCCATGCGACTTCTTCGCCGATATTTGTGAATGTAGGCTTCTCGATTTGCATGGACAAATCGTTTCTGCCGCTGCCGTTAAAGTACTGTTCAGCGTCAAGCGCAAAACCGGCGGCGAAAAGGCAAAGCATAAAGAAATATATTTTTGTCTCGAGCGTCATAACATGATCTCTCTTTCTTTTATTTTTTTCTGAACAAGCCATGAAAAAGATTCTTTAACTTCTTGCCTTCCTTCTCCTCAGCGTCATTTTCGTCGGCATTGTCTGACTCAAGGTCGTCCTCCTCTTCTTCAGACTCCTCATCGTCCTCTTCTTCAAGGATTTCATCGTCTTCCTCAATAAATTCATCTTTCAGGATTTCCTCATAAAAGTTCATAACTAAAACCTCCGCATTGTTTTATTTTTTTCCGAACAGACCGCCGAACGCTTTTTTCAGGCTGTCGCCCGTTTTCTTAAGCGCATCTTTCATTTCCGAAGCGGTTTTCTTCAATTCTTCGTTTTGAGAAAGCATTCCGATTGCCGAGCCCACGCTTCCTGCCGCACTTTTCGAAGCCTTTATTCCGCCTCCGATGCTGAATCCGCCTCCATGAATCCTGACATTTTCATTCGGCCGACTTTTCACGAGAGCGTCTTTTATATTCTTGTCAATCCCGCCGCCGGAAATTATGATTTCTTTCAAAGAATCGCATCCGGAAATCCACTTGTTACCGATTTCTGTTATTCCGGAAGGAATTGTAATTGACTCAAGATTTCCGCATTTACAGAAAAGCTCTTTTCCGATTTTTGTTATCCGGGAAGGTAAAACAATAGACTTGAGCGAACCACAGGACTCGAACGCATAATCTCCGATTTCTGTGACTGATTCCGGAACAGAAACCGAGGAAAGATTCTTGCATTCAAGAAAAGCTGCTTTTTCAATGGTCGTAATGCCGACAGGAAGAGCCACAGTTTTCAAGGCTGCACAGTTTCTGAACATATTTCCATTGATTTTCTTGAAAGTAGACGGAAACGATACGGAATCCAAGGTCCCGCAATCACGGAACAGGCCGAAACTTCCACAAGTCATTCCTTCCGCAAAGGCTGCTGATTTCAGCGAAGAACAGCCTACGAATGCGCCGTATGTTATTTCCTTGTCATTCTCATCTTTTTCAAGGACAGTCGATAACGTTATGTTTGCAGGGATTTCAACAGAAGAAAGCGCGGTGCAGTTTCTGAAAGCCGCTCCTTTTATTTCCTTTATTCCTTCCCTCAGTTCAAGAGATTTCAACGAAGCGCAGTCTTCAAAGGCGCGTTCCCCGACTGTCTTCACATTCCCGGGAATCACAAGAGATTCAAGAGCGGAACAGCCTCTGAATGCATCATCCCGGATTTCTGTTATGTTTTCCGGAAAACTTATTGATTTTAACGAAGCGCAGTGGCAGAACATATTTTCGCCTACAACTGTCCAGTCTTCCGGTATTTCGACAGAAGACAGTTTCTTGCAGTCCTCAAAAACATATTTGCCGATTTCTTTGATTGTTTCAGGAAGCTTTACAGACTCAAGAGATTCGCAAGACAAAAAAGCATTGTCAGCGATTATTTCAACAGAATCAGGAATAACGATAGAAGAAAGCTTCTTGCAGTCCTCAAAAACACATTCGCCAATCTCTTTAAGCGCTTCAGGAAGCTTTACAGACTCCAGAGATTCGCAAGACCAAAAAGCACCGTCAGCGATTCTTTCAACAGAATCAGGAATAACGACAGACTTTAAATTAGGACAGTGTGTAAAAGCATAGTCGCCTAAAGATTTCAGGCCGTCAGAAAGATTTACCTCTTCAAGCGAATCGCAGTAAGCGAACGCGCCGTAATAATGGTGAATATTACGGCTGACATAACCTTTATCTTTTTCAGTAAAATCCATTGTTGTTTCTTTGTAAAAACCGAATTTTTTCACGGAAGCGGGAATTGCAACAGATGCAAGCGATTTGCAGTTTCTGAACGCGCCGCCGCCGATTTCTTCCACTGTATCTGGAATTGTCACTTCTTTTAAATATTCGCAGTCCTTGAACGCATTCTCTCCGATTTCGATGACGCCTTCGGGAATAACAACCCGCCGGATTGCTGGAGAGCAGGCGACCAAAGCAGTTTTGTCAGGACTATAGTAAACCCCGTCAACTTCAACAGACTCGGAAACAAGTTTCTGGCGCTTTTCATTCAGTTTGCGTTCAATATCTTCGTTCCATTCTTTTACTTTTAACTTTTCGGCGTTTTTGTCTTCTTGGAATTTTTTGTGGCCGCTGTCCTGTTCAGCGCGGAGTTTTAAAATCCTTTCCTCCGATTTCTGCTGCTCCTCTCTTTCGATTTTTTCAACAAAACGTCTGACACACTCCCTTGAGCAGCAATGCCTCAGAAACTGATTAAAGTCCCCGCCTCTTTTCCAGTATAAAGATGTGCTGCTAGGAAGCTCGAAACGACCTATCGCCCAGTCATCGATTTTTCCGCCGCAATAAGCGCATATTTGACCTGAATGCATTTTCAATTCCTCCTTAGTCTATTTTCAGACAAAATTTATTTATTGGCTTCAAGATACTGCTGAATGATTTTCTTTATTTCTCCGGGGTTCGGCTTGTCTTTAAGTTTATATCCGCGTTCTTTAGAATATTCCTTGTCCAGCTGGTAAAATATTTTGCCTGCTTTATTGAAATCATGCCTTGAGATTTCCCGGAGTTTTTCCAGATATTCAAAATAGTAATCAACAGAGTTATTGTTGAAATCAAAGGAATAGGCTCTTTCATCTCCGCCCATGACAATTCTGTTTGTCCTTTTGTCGATAATCTGGAAAACTTCAGGATTTATGAAAAACAGGATTGTGGAAACCATCGGAAGCTGGAAGCCTTTCACTTCCAGAAGCGTTTTTATTTTATCTTTGCAGAAATCTTCGTTTTCTTTTGTTATTGATTTGATTGTTTTTAACTGGTTGAAAATTGAAACAATATTATCATCAATGGGCTCGTCAGCATAATTCGGAAAGCGGCTTAATTTCCAGAGCATAATCTTCAGGACATCTGTTTCAGTCAGCGCAGACTTTTTTTTAAAGTCATTCTCAAATTTTTCAGTAAACTTGTAGACACCTTTTTCATAACTGGCTAAAAGTTTATCCCGATTAAATTCCATTGACTCTTCCCTATTATCTCTAACCGCGAACGAGCGCAGCGAGTTCGCGGTTAGAGCGACTTTGTCAAGTCGCTCTAAGGGTATACCCTTAGAGCGCGCCGCCTTCGGCCTCAAGCGGAAAAAAAATCGTTTTTTTTATGAAAATCAACTTTATATATCTTGCTCCATGGAAAATCGTTGGATTTTAAAGAAATTGCGTCAGCAATTTCCAATCCGTGTGACAATTATTTTTTTCATTCTGAAGCCGTGACCTGAAATCCGTTTTTCTTTCTGAAAATCAACGGATAATCGACCGGAAATTCATCGCGCAGTCATCTGGAAACCGATTGTAATATTATTCTTGACAGCATTAATGTAATATATTATTTTACATAAAAAAGAGGCGAAAAATGCAGATTTCAACAAAGTTCACAATCGCGATTCATGTCCTTGCGGCGGCGGAATTCTTCGGGAAAGACGGAAAAGTCACAAGCGATTTGCTTTCGTCAAGCATCGGAAGCAATCCTGTCATCATCAGAAACATAATGTCGGATCTGAAAAACGCAGGGCTGATTGAAACAAAACGCGGTCCTGGCGGAATCACAATCACGCGTCCGCTCGACCAGATTTCGTTCTTCGATGTCTACGAAGCGGTTGAAAAAAACAAGGAAGAGCTTTTCAAATTCCACGAAAACCCGAACCCTGACTGTCCTGTCGGACGTAATATTCACGCCGCGCTCGACATTCAGCTGGGCGAAGCGCAGAAGGATTTTGAAAACGAGCTGAAAAAACACAAGATAAGCGATGTCGTGCAGAAAATCCACGAAGAAGCCGCGAAAGAAGCGTGACAAACCGTAACAAAACCGTGATTTTTGCTTGACATTTTTTTATTATGCTATAGACTAGCACACGTTTATCGGAGGACTTGCAGTCGTAATTACAAGGCCGGATAAGATAACGAATATTCTGTTTGTCAGAGGTTTTTCTTGCGTACGAGAAAACCGGAAAAGAAAACATGAATGTTCGGTTTCTTGTCCGGCTTTTTTGTTTTTACTGCGATTTTTGGAGGAATTTATGGATTTGCTGAACGGAAGAATCCGACCGCTTTATTTCAAGTATCTGGCGGCGGCGTTCGGAAGCGCGATGATCACATCGATTTACTCAATCGTTGACATGGCGATGGTAGGACAGTATCAAGGGCCGGACGGAACGGCATCTCTTTCTGTTGTCGCGCCGATCTGGAACATAATCTACAGCCTCGGGCTTCTGATGGGAATCGGCGGCTCTGTTATTTTCAGCACTATAAGAGGAGCGGCGAATTTCAGAAAAGCAGACACAAAACAATCCGCCGTAAAACCAGCGGCTGCTGACGAAGCCCTGGCTTCAAAACATCAGTCGGAAAAGCTCCAGGAAAGCAAAGCCGCGCCGGAAAACCGCGCGGAAAAAAAACCTGACGAATATTTTTCTGTCGCGGTCATAGGCTCTGTCGTTCTGGCTTTGGCGGCCTGGACTGGAATTGCACTTCTTGAAAAGCCGATTCTCATATCTTTCGGCGCGAACGAAAATCTTCTTCCGCTTGCAGAAGATTATCTAAAGCCTATCAAATTTGTGATTCCGTTCTTTCTGTTCAACCAGATGCTCGCGGCTTTTTTGCGGAACGACGGAAATCCGACGCTCGCGACAGCCGGAGTTCTGGCCGGCGGAATTTTCAATGTTTTCGGCGACTATGTTTTTGTTTTTCCGCTTAAAATGGGAATGTTCGGCGCAGGACTGGCGACTGCAATCGGCTCTGCGATTTCGTTTTTTGTGCTGATTTCGCATTTCTTTTCCAGAAAATGCACGCTTTCTTTAAAAAGGCCGACAAAATTTTTCAGAAAGCTCGGAAAAATCATGGTCACAGGATTTCCGACTTTCTTCATCGATGTAGCGATGGGAATCCTCACGATTCTTTTCAACCGGCAGATTATGAAATATCTTGGAACTTCCGCGCTTTCAGTATACGGTCCGATCGTGAATGTAAGCACGCTCGTCCAAAGCTGCGCCTACAGTGTGGGACAGGCGAGCCAGCCGATTATTTCTGTGAACTTCGGAGCAAAAAAATGGAAAGGAATCCGCGAAGTTTTAAAATACGCGCTTTGCACAGTCGCGACATTCGGCGTTTTGTGGACAGCGCTAAGCGAGCTGTTTCCTAACCTTTATGTCCGGATTTTCATGAAACCGACAGAAGAGATTCTTGAAATCGCGCCTAAGATAATCAGACGCTATTCTGTCTCATTCCTGCTTCTTCCGCTTAATATTTTCTCTACATATTATTTTCAGGCTCTGATGAAGCCGAAAGCGGCGTTCATTGTGTCAGTCTCAAGAGGATTTTTCATAAGCGGAATCCTGATTATGTTTCTTCCTTTGTTTTTTGCCCCGGACGCGATCTGGTTTTCAATGCCGGTGACAGAGCTTCTGGTCGCTTTTTACGCGGTGTTTATGATTTCAAGATACACAAAAAATCTCTCCAACTAGACAAAATGCCGAGTTTTATGAATCGAAAAAAAATATTTGAACTTCCGCGAAAATCCCTTTTTCGCTCCGATTCACAAATGGATTTTTCCGTTTGTAAATAAAAACCCGGCATTTGAGATAAAAGGACATTCCGCGCGGAATCCTTGCGTGATATAATAAAAATAAGAAAATCAGAAAAAGAGGTTTTTATGTGGATTTTATTCGCTTCATTGTCCGCAGTGTTCGCGGCACTCACTTCAATCCTTGCGAAAATCGGAATCGAAGGAGTGAACTCAAATCTTGCCACAGCGATACGGACAGTCGTGGTTCTTGCGATGGCGTGGCTTATGGTTTTTGTCACACATTCCCAAAACGGAATCACAGAAATCGGAAAGAAAAGCTGGATTTTCCTGGTTCTTTCAGGGCTTGCGACTGGAGCATCCTGGCTATGCTACTACAAGGCTCTCCAGATCGGCGAAGCGTCAAAAGTCGTTCCTGTCGACAAGACGAGCGTCGTGATAACCCTGATTCTGGCGTTCATCTTCCTCCACGAAAAATTCACAGTAAAATCGCTTTTAGGCTGCATTCTTATCAGCGCGGGAACTCTGATTATGGCGATATGAGACAAAACAAAACCAGATAAAATCCAGACGGGGAAAAAGCAATGGGACAAAATATTTCAGAACGGACGGAAAAAACAAGGACAGTTGAAAAGACTTCGGTTTTTCCTGCGGACAAGGACAAAGTGTTCGCTCTTCTCCAGAAACTTGAGACCCTTCAATACATCGCCCGGCCTTACGCCACGTTCGCGCCTCTAGACAAGAAAGAAGAAATCGTCTGGAAAGAAGACGAAAAATCGTCGTTCAGATTCAGGCTTTTCGGAATCATTCCTCTGGGAATCCACAGAATAAATGTGCTCCGCTTTGACAAAGAAAACGGAATCTACACAAACGAAGGAAACGGATTTGTTCCCGTCTGGAACCACGAGATTATCCTTGAGGAGACAGATGACGGAAAATGCAGATATACAGACAAAGTTGAAATCGGAGCCGGCTGGAAGACAGTTTTCATCTGGCTCTGGGCGAACCTTTTTTACTCGCACAGACAGAAGAAATGGAAAAAACTCCTTAAAAAGTCTTAAATTCCTAGTCCGAATGCCGAATTTTATGATTCAAACTTGTTTAATTCCAGTCGCGCTGAATGTAAGTCGCCCTAGGACGCGCTGTTATGTCCACCCGCCTGTTCTGCGCCCTTCCCTCTTCCGTGTCGTTCGGAGCGATAGGACGCGTCGCGCCGTAGCCTTTGTATGTGAAAAGGTTTTCAGGAACGCCCTCCGCAATCAAAGCGTTCATGACAGTCCGCGTCCGTTCGATAGAAAGATTCATCTGCCCGACAGGTTTTCCAAGGTCCGCAGTGTGCCCTTCGACAAGAATCGTGAACGAGTTGTCCGAGACAATCTCTTTGAGCATTTCGGCGATTCTCTGGATTCTCGGCCTCTCCTCAGGAAGAAGCTCAGGCGAGTCAGGAATGAAATTGAGGTCAACCGAAAAAAGAATTCCTGTAAGAGAATCTTTCACATCGATGTCAGGGACTTTGTTTTCGTAAATGTATTTTTTTACTTCCCTGTAGGAAGCGTAATAAGACGGATTCTTTTCAGGAACAGACACATCGTATACAAGGTTCTTCTCGTCAAGAAGAAGGACAACTTTTCCGTCTCTTATAAGGTTCTTGTTTTCCTGCAATGCTGTTATTTTCCAGGAATCGTTTTTCCGTATCAAAGGGTCGCTTCTGTTCCGCCCGAAAACCTTGAACGCCTTTATGTAAAGAGGGTCGACTCCGACCCTGTCCTCAAATTTTGAAAAGTCGTCTGAATAATGATAGAAAACGATTCCTTCGTCCTTTGCCTTTTCAGGCAAAACCATATTCTTTTCAAAGACAAGATTCATATCCTCGTCCCAGACTTTGGGAAAAAAGCACGGATAAACCTCGCTTTCTATATATTCTCCGTGGACAGGAAGGCTTCCACGGCAGTCGATTATGATTCCAGAATATCCGCGCGTCGCGACAGATTCAATCGGCTCTTCCGGGGAATAAGGATATTTATGCTTCACAAGACGGCTTGAAATCGTGTCCAGGTTTATCGTGTTCGTCGTGTCTATTGTCTTTCCGTCGCGCGAAAAAAGGTCAGGCGTGCGTTTTCCGTCCTCGATTATCTTGGAAATCTCTTCAAGCGAAATGTCGTTCCGCTCGACAAAATCGCCGAGATAGCTTTCGGAATCGACATAAAGAGAAAGTACAGAATCCTTCAGAAGCGAAGGGATTTTCAGACGGATCATGCTTGTTGCGGCGGTTTTTCCGCTAGGCATCTGGAGTGCCGCCGTTTTCATATCAAGCGAAAGAAAAGATTTAAAATCCTTTGTGATCCAGTTCACATTGCTTCTTGCAGAGACCGCTCCCTGGGCAGAAACAAAAAGCGGGAAAACAAAAAAAGAAGAAAACAGAAATATCTTAAACAAGATGATTTTTTTCATAAACATAAATCCACTTTCTTTTTCGGCGTTTCAGCTGTTCAAGTTGAATGAAAAAAAACGCTCCCTGAAAAACAGGAAGCGTCCAAAAATCTAATTCCCAAAATGTCGATTAGAAAACTATGCAAAAATGCACTCTCGGCTATTAAATTGCCTTAATGCCCGTAAGTGCTTATGAAAACTCCGGCCGCAATCGCAGTTCCGATAACACCTGAAACATTCGGTCCCATCGCGTGCATAAGAAGGAAGTTTGAAGGGTCGTAAGACTGGCCGACTTTGTTCGAGACGCGCGCAGCCATAGGAACAGCGGAAACTCCGGCAGAACCGATAAGCGGATTGATTTTCTTTCCTTTCGGAAGGAAAACATTCATAAGTTTCGCCATAAGAACTCCGCCGGCGGTCGCAATCACAAAAGCAAGAAGACCAAGAATTATGATTCCGATTGAATTCATGTTCATGATTTTTTCAGGAGTCATCTGGCTTCCGACACCAAGCGAAAGAAGAATCGAAACAATATTCATCATCTCGTTCTGGACAGTCTTTGAAAGACGCTCCACAACGCCGATTTCCTTGATGAAGTTTCCGAACGCCAGCATTCCGATAAGAGGAGCGGCAGGCGGAAGAAGAAGCGCAGTGATTATAAGAAGCATAATCGGGAAAAGCACTTTTTCCGCGCGACTCACCTCACGCAGCTGGCTCATCTTGATGGTCCTCTCTTTTTTTGTCGTAAGGAGCTTCATAATCGGAGGCTGAATCATCGGGACCAGAGCCATATAAGAATAAGCCGCGACCGCAATCACCGCCATCATCTCAGGCGCAAGCTTTCCCGAGACATAAATTGAAGTGGGGCCGTCCGCGCCGCCGATTATGGCAATCGCCGAAGCCTGCATCATATTGTAGTCAACGCCCGGAATCAGATTCATCAGAGCGACACCGAACAAAGTCGCGAAAACTCCAAGCTGAGCGGCTCCTCCCAGAAGCGCGGTCTTAGGATTTGCGATAAGCGGGCCGAAATCTGTCATCGCGCCGATTCCCATAAAAATCAGCATAGGGAAAAATTCATTTCCCACTCCGGCGGAATAAATTATATGGAGCATTCCGTCAGGCGCATCTCCCATTCCCGCTCCAGGAATATTCACAAGAATCGTTCCGAATCCTATAGGAATCAGAAGAAGAGGCTCAAAGCCTTTTGCGGCTCCAAGATAAACGATTAAAAATCCGATGAGAAGCATGACAAGTTTCTGCCAGCCGGGAACAATTTTTCCTGCGAAAGGGTCGATTTCCTTCGCTTCTTCCGCAGCCGCTTTCTCCGCTTCGGCAGCCGCGATTTCCTCAGGCGTTTCCGTGTGAATCATCTTGTAGATTCCGGTGTTCTTTCCGACATTCTTAAAAAATTCGCCTACTGAAATGCGCGGCACATTTTCGCTTCCTTTTATCGTCGCTGTGTTCATCGTCCTGAACGAAGCGACGCTTCCGCCTTTGTCGGCGAACACAGACGTTCCGAACGAAATAACCGCGCAGACCGCAAAGACAGCGAATGTCGCGATAAATATATTTTTGGTGTTCTGTTTTTTATTCAAGATTTCCATAAACAAATCCTTAAAGATTCCTTAAAATTGCGTGCCGCAGAAAACATCAGTTTTCAAGGATGCGCAATTCAGTCCGCAAGGCGGACAGTTTTTATTCCTCAGCTCAGCTCTGCGATTACCTGACCGCTTGAAACCTGAGAGCCGACAGAGATGAGGAAATGGATTTTTCCCTGCGCGCCCGCCTTGATTTCAAGCTCCATTTTCATCGATTCGATTATAAGAACAGTGTCGTCAGCGGAAACTGAATCGCCCTCGTTCACAGCGTAACGCAACGCGACGCCCGCGACAGGCGCTTTTACAGGGGTTCCTCCGTTTGAAACAGGAGCGGAAGCAGGAGAAGCCGCAGGTGAAGCAGGACCTGGGCTCTGGACAGGAACACTTTCAGGCTTTTGAGCCGCAGGCTGAACAGGAGCAGAGAAGCCGCCGACAACAGCAAGTTTCTGTCCGTTCGCGACCTGAATTCCAGGCTGAGAAACAAAAGATATTTTTCCGTCGCAAGGCGCTTTCACCTCAAGCTCCATTTTCATAGATTCCAGGACAATGACAGTCTGTCCTTTTTTCACATTCTCGCCTTCTTTTGCCTCAAAGCGGAGAAGAGTTCCTGCCACAGGAGCGTTCACATCCTCGCCTGAAGAAACCGCAGAGGAAGGAGCAGGACTTGCCTTTGGCGCAGGAGCAGCCTGAACCACAGAAGCCTCGCCAGCCTTTCCGAATGTCACATTGTAAGACGCGCCGTTCACAGTGACATTCATATTGTCGCCGGCAGGCCCAGTCTGGACATTGTAAGAAGAGCCGTTCACATTCACTGTGTATGACGCGCCTTTGTTCTCTTTTGGAGAAGAAAGTTCAGGCTTTTTTCCGAATGTCTTTTCAGCGTCGACAGGACCTTTGTCCCTTTCCGCAAAGAATTTAGGAGCAACATTAGGGAACATCGCGTAAGTCAGAGCGTCCTCGTCTGAACCGTTTCCGCCCTTTTCTTTTGACTCTTCAAGCATTTTGTCCCATTCAGGCTCAAGAAGGTCGGCAGGACGGCAGGTGACAACTTCTTCCATTTTATTCTGCTCAAGAGCCTTTTTGACAAGCTCAGCGTTCGCCTCGGCAGGAAGCTTTCCGAAGCGTCCTGTGATAAGGTTCCTGAAATCCTGGGTCATTGTGGTGTAGCGTCCCATAAGGACATTCATCACCGCCTGAGTTCCGACAATCTGGGAAGTTGGAGTCACAAGAGGAACATAGCCTGAATCCTTGTGGACACGCGGAAGCTCAGCAAGAACCTCGTCCATCTTGTTTCCTGCTCCCTGCTGTTTAAGCTGGGACTCAAGGTTTGAAAGCATTCCGCCTGGAACCTGGGAAAGCAGAATCCTTGTGTCCGCTCCAAGGAACGAAGATTCAAGTGAAGCGTAATGTTTTCTTACTTCCCTGAAATAAGCCGCGATTTCAAGAAGAGCCTTTGTGTCAAGCTCTGTGTCAAGTTCAGTTCCTTTGAGCATTTCGACAACAGTTTCTGTCGGGGAATGGCTTGTTCCCATCGACATGGAAGAAATCGCAGTGTCAAGAATATCCGCTCCTGCCTCCGCGCCTTTCAGCAAAGTCGCAACAGAAAGTCCTGTTGTCGCGTGCGAATGGATTTCCACAGGAAGGTCGACTTTTTCTTTGATTGCCTTGACCAAGTCGTAAGCGACATAAGGCTTTAGAAGACCTGACATATCTTTTATGCAGATTGAATCCGCCCCGAAATCCGCGTAAGTCTTCGCAAGCTCGGCGTATTTTTCAATAGTGTGGTACGGAGTGACAGCATAGGAAATCGCCATCTGGACGTGTTTTCCTGTCTTTTTCGCGGCCTTTGTCGCGCACTCCATATTTCTAGGGTCGTTGCAGGCGTCAAAAATGCGGAAAACATCGATTCCGTTTTTAGCCGCAGTCTCGACAAATTTCTCAACAACATCGTCCGCGTAATGGCGGTAACCCAAAAGGTTCTGCGCGCGCAGCAGCATCATAATCTTTGTGTTCGGCATCGCGGAATGAAGTTTCCTGAGGCGGTCCCAAGGGTCTTCATTAAGAAAGCGGATGCACGAGTCGTAAGTCGCGCCGCCCCAGCCTTCAACAAATTTGTATCCGATTTTATCAAGAAGCGGACAGGCAGGAAGCATATCCGCTGTTGTCATTCGTGTAGCGTGAAGGCTCTGATGAGCGTCACGGATTACAAGTTCAGTAATTCCAACTTTTGCCATTTTATTTCAACTCCTTAACTGTTTGTCGTGCAATGCGGCCGCAATCGCCGCGATAACCTGCGTTTCATCGCCTGAAACAGGCATAGCCTGAACCTGAGGCGGATTTGAACCGCTTGAAGAACCAAGTTTTTTGTCTGTAGCCTTATCTTTATCAAGTTTGAATGCATGGACAATCACTTTCAGAAGATTCATGCACAAAATCAAGACAATAATGAAGGAAAAGACAACCAGCATACCAAGCAAAGTCAGAAGTCCGCTCTGCCCGAGCATTTCAGATATTGTCATACGACCTCCGTCTATCTGTTATATCAGTTTTACACTTTTTTAAAATATGTCATTTTGAAATTATAGGAGATAGAACTAATATTTTCAATATATCCAAAATCTCAACTTTTATAAAAACTCGGCATTTGGGGAATACAACAGACTGGATTTTCGCTATAATTTTCCGCATGGCAAATGTTTTTATAGGAATCGGCGGAACTTTTTTTCTTGCCGCCTTTGTCCTTCAGATAATCGGGCTGCGCAAAGAAATTCCGCTCATGCAAAAAATCACAAAGCCAGTTCCGGCCGCAATGATTATCATGATTTTCATCCTGACTGAAAAAAATTATCTTCCGGACGCAAGATTTCTTATGATAAACGGAACGCTTTCGCTTTTTTATGCGTTTGCAGGAAGCGTCCTGTTTATCTTCAGAAACAAAAAGCCGTTCTTGACAGCAGGAAAAATTCTTTTTCTTGCAGGCATTGCCCAAAGCATATCCGTGACTTTTCCGTCGTTCCGGCTTTATTCGCTTCCTGTTCCGGTTTCTTTGGCATTGGCAGCGGTTTACGCGGCGGCTCTGCTCGCAGGATTCTTTATTTTTATAAAAGACAGAAAACCGGTTCTTTCAGTTTTCTATTTTCTTTCGATGGCGACAGCGGCATTTTACTCTTATTCCGCTCTTCTGACTTTTTCAGGCGACACAAAAATCTACAGCGGAATGCTTTTTTCAGGCTCGCTCGTTCTTTTAGCCGCAGTATTTGCCCAGACAAAAAACGAAAGCGAAGGCTATCCGAAAAGACTTTCCCTCGCTTCTTTCTATCTTGAAACGGCGGCAGAGCTTCTGTTTGCCGCAGGCTGCGTCCTTATGCAGGCGGTTTAACTTATTGGAAAAAATCCGCGCGGCGTTTCACCAGGTCACAACCTCGTCGACAAGTTCCTTTAGTTCGTCTGATGTCCGCCGCAGATAAATTCTTGCCGTTTCAATGCTTTCGTGTCCCATCAGGTCTGCCAGAAGAGAAATATCGTTGAACTTTTCCAAAAAATTTTTTGCAAAACGGTGACGGAACGAATGAGGATAAACGACATTTTTATTTATTCCATATTTTTCCGCATATGCTTTCAGCTGCATTGCAATTCCACGCGGCGTGATTCTGTTTCCAAAACGATTAAGAAACACATAGCCGGAAGTTCCGTTTATAGATGCAAGCCAAATCCGAGCCTCTTCCCTTAAAGATTCTGGAATATAAAGCCTTCGAATCTTTCCGCCTTTAGAATACAAATCAAACCAGCCGGATTTTATATGCTCGGCCTTTATCTGCGTAAGCTCGCTTACCCGTGACCCTGTCGCCCCAAAAAACCACACGACAAAATACCATTCAAGATTTCCGTCCGCTTTTAGCCGCGATTTTAAATATTGATAGTCCGCATTGCTGATAACATTCTCTAAAAGATTTTTCTGCTGAACTTTTATCTGCTTAAGCTGCATCTTTTCTTTGACAATAAACACAAGGTATTTATTGATTGCCTGAATACGCAGATTCACAGTCCAAAGATAAGAAGCAATCGTGTTTTCCGAAAGATTCTGGTCACGCAAATGCCGTCCGAATGTTGTGATGTCGCATTCAAATCGCCTTTTCATAAAAGCCTCCAAATAAGATTACCGCGAAAAACCGCGCTTTATCTGGAGATTTTACTTCTTAGTACCGCCATTATTGTAACACAAAAAGCAGAATAATGTTCCGATTGCAGAGTTTTACTTCATCACGACAATCTGCTAGAATTGTTTCATCGATTGACTTTTTGCGCTGCACACTCGTGATTCAACACACACTTTCCAGACGAGGAAAATCATGCAGAACGAAAAATTTTTAAAGATTCTTTCGCGCCAGTATCCGAACGAACGCTCTGTCATCACAGAGATTGTGAATTTGCAGTCGATTCTGGCTCTTCCGAAAGGCACAGAGCATTTCTTAAGCGACATTCACGGCGAAAACGCACAGTTCATCCATGTGCTAAGGAACGGCTCCGGCTCTATCAGAACAAAAATCGAGGAAGTCTTCGGAAACACTGAAACCGCCGCAAACAAGCGTCTTCTCGCCACTCTGATTTACTATCCCAAAGAAAAACTCGAGATAATCCGCCAGAACGAAAAAGACCTGGACGACTGGTACAACGTCACGCTTCACCGTCTTGTGCTTATGCTCCGCCGGGTCTCATCAAAATACACGCGCTCAAAAGTGCGGAAAGCGATGCCCAGGGATTTCTCATATCTTATTGAAGAGCTTATCACTGAAAAAGAGGAAATAAACGACAAGCAGGCGTACTACAATGAAATTTTGCAGAGCGTAATCAGAATCGGTGCGGCGGAAAATCTGATTGAGGCACTCTGCAACACAATCCAGCGTCTTGCGATCGACCATCTTCATATAATCGGCGATATTTTTGACAGAGGACCTGGACCGCACATAATCCTGGACACGCTTCTGAATTATCATTCGGTTGACATCCAATGGGGAAACCACGATGTCGTCTGGATGGGAGCGGCGGCAGGAAGCAAGGAATGTATCGCAAATGTGGTCAGGCTTTGCGCGCGTTACGACAATCTTGATGTCCTTGAAGAAGGCTACGGAATAAATCTTACTCCGCTTGTGACCTTCTGCATGAAACACTACGGGCAGATGGACAGAAAGGCGATTCACAAGGCGATTTCGATAATCCAGTTCAAGCTGGAAGACCAGATAATCCGAAGAAATCCAGACTTTGAAATGGAAAGCCGCCTGATTCTCGACAAAATCAACTGGCAGGAAAAGACTGTCCAGATTGACGGAAAAACCTGGAGACTGAACATTAAATCAAGAGAAACTGACTTTCCTACAGTCGACCCGGAAAACCCTAGCCGGCTGACAGAAGACGAGATTACGGTCATGAACCGGCTCTGCTATTCGTTCACAAGATGCGAAAAACTGAAAAGCCACATAGAGTTCCTCTACCGGAAAGGAAACCTCTACAAAGTCTTCAACGGAAACCTTCTTTACCACGGCTGCGTTCCGCTTGATTCCGGCGGCAAATTCCTTGAGGCGAATGTTTTCGGAAAAACGCTTTCAGGAAAGGCTCTTTATGACGAGCTTGAAATATGGGCAAGGCGGGGATATTTTTCAAAGTCCGGAACAAAAGAGAAAGAAAAAGGCGAAGCGATTCTGTGGTACTTGTGGGCAGGGCCGAAATCGCCGCTTTTCGGAAAAGACAAGATGGCGTGCTTTGAAAATATGTTCATTTACGACAAGGCCGCAAGCGAAGAGCGTAAAAACCATTATTACAGCAAAATCGAGGATGCAGATGTCGTCGAGAGAATCCTGAAAGAATTCGGGCTTGACGGAAAAACCGGACACATCATAAACGGACACGTTCCTCAGGAAGTGAAAAAAGGCGACTCTCCGATAAAATGCGGCGGAAAGCTTCTGATTATCGACGGCGGATTTTCCGCGGCGTACCACGAAAAAACAGGAATCGCGGGCTACACGCTCATCTCAAACTCTTACGGAATGAGGCTTGTTGTCCATAAAAAATTCACAAGCTGCGGGCAGATGATTGCGACCGACTCAGACATAGTAAGCGACACAATTGAAGTCCAGAAATTCAAAAACAGAAAGCGTGTCGCAGACACCGACCGCGGAAAAGAGCTGAAAGAACAGATTGAAGATCTGGAATCCCTTCTAAAAGCCTACAGAAACGGCGACTTCAGCTGAAACCTGAAAGCGACAAAACTGTTTTCAGAACAACTCGCTCATTCCGTAAAGCGCGCCTTTTTTCAAAGTTCCTGTCTTTATTCCGTTTGAAAGTTTTTCAAGCGCGTGGACCGCTCCCATCGCAAAACCTTCGCGGTTTCTCGCGCGGTGAGTTATTTCGATTGTGTCCGCCGGGCTGTCAAAGAAAACAGTATGGGTTCCCGGAATCGAGCCGCATCTGGTCGAAGAAACATGAAGCTCATTCGGTTTCGGTCGCTCATGGAAAGAATCCGAAACAACAGTGTCCTTCTTTTTTGTGTTTTCAAGAATCGTCTGCGCAAGAGTGAGCGCTGTTCCTGACGGACTGTCCGCCTTCTGGTTGTGGTGCGCTTCCCAAGTCGCTATGTCGTACTCCGGCCACTGCTCCATAAGCCTTACAGCCTCGGCGACTATTTTATAAAGCATATTGACGCCAATTGAAAAATTCGATGAAGTCATTATGGTTCCGCCGCACTCAGAAGCAAGCCTGTCCACTTCATCGTGCCTGTCGTGCCAGCCGGTTGTTCCGACCACAAGAGGAATTCCCAAAGGAAGCAGAGCCTTAATGTTTCCCATCACCGAAGAAGGATGGCTGAACTCGATTATTCCGTCGGGGTTCGCATCTTTCACCGCCCTTGCGACAGCCGAACCGTCGCCTGAAGGAACTTTGTTTGTCGCGTCAGCCGCGGCAACATCTATTGTCGCGACAATCTCGTGTCCCAACGTTTTTGCGCAGGACTCTATCATGTGCCCCATTTTTCCGTATCCGACAAGCGCGATTTTCATATAAAACTCCTGTTATGATAAAAAATAAACTGAAATATAAAAGTCGAATCCGAGAAATCCACAAAATCCCGTTTCCGTCAAAAAATATCAGCCGAAAAACGCTGTGTGCAGAACCTGGACAGTCCTGTCCGCCTCGTCATCGTCAACAATTACGCTTATGTTCACTTTGCTTGCGCCCTGGCTTATCATCTGGACATTTATTCCCTCGTCGGCAAGCGAATCAAATCCGCTTGCAAGAATAGCGGACGAATGAGCCGCGTCGCAGATGATTGTGATTATTGATTTTCCTGTCCTCAGGCTCACATCCGCGACACGCTTCAAGTCATCCACAAGTCCTGAAAAATCTGTCTTGGAATTCACAGTGCAGCTGACCGATACCTCGGAAGTCGCAATCACATCGATGCTCACATTCCATTTCAAGAACTGGTTGAAGATATGCGCAAGAAATCCTGCCGCCCCGAGCATACGCGTTGAAACAATGTCAAAAATCGTGACGTGCTTCACAGAAGTTATCGCGCACACAGGCGGAACTTTTCCAGAATGCCGCCCGACAATCAGAGAGCCGGGGCTTTCTATATTGTAAGAATTCTTCACACGGACAGGAGTTCCTGTTTTCATCACAGGAATCATGGAGCGCGGATGAAGAACCTGCGCGCCGAAGACCGCAAGCTCCTGGGCCTCTTCGTAAGTGACTTCAGGAACCATTTTAGCCTCTTTTACAATGCGGGGGTCGGTTGTCATAATTCCGTCAACATCTTTCCAGGTCTGGACTTCCTCCGCGTTCATCGCCGCGCCAATCATGGTCGCAGTCAGGTCAGAGCCGCCGCGTCCTAAAGTCGTTATGTGCCCTTTCTCGTCTTTCGCGATAAAACCTGTGACAATCGGAATCTCGTCCGCAAGTCCGTTCTTGTAATTGCTCAGATGCTCAGGAATTTTTTTCCAGACTGAATCAAGAAGCTCGGCGGACATATAGCGAGAGTCGCTCAAAAATCCTATGTCCCAGGAATCGACCGCATAAGACGGAACGTTTTCTTTCTGAAGATAAGCCGCCATCATTCTGACAGACATTCTTTCTCCGAACGAGACAAGATAATCGCGGGATTTCTTGCTGATTTCCTTGAGCATTGAAATTCCTGTCAAAAGCTGCCTAAGCTCATCAAGAAGCGGTTTTATCGTGTCTATGCTGACGCCAAGGCTTTCCGCAGTCTCCTCATGAAGCCTTGAAACTCCTTTCACATCGACAATTCCCTGGACCGCAGAATCCGCCGCTTCAAGAAGATGGTCAGTCGTGTCTCCCATCGCGCTTAAGACAACAACAGGTTTTCTTTCTCTGTACGCTTTTATAATCGAAGCGACATTCCTGATTCTCTCTGCATTGGCAAGGCTTGAGCCGCCGAATTTCATAACTATCATATTGAAAAATATATCCAGTTTTCTCTGTTTGTTCAACGAAATGCCGCGCACGGAAAACCGCAGCCGCTTTTTTATAAAGCCACGAGCGGCTGCGGTTTCCGTTTTCAGTCCACAGGAAACTCGCGGACAGCAAGCGCATACTCCTTGCTTGAAGTTGTCTTTTCCCCGACAGAAAATTTTCCGCTTTTCAGGTTTATTTTATAGACTTTCGTGTCAAGCGCCGCCTGCGAAGATGTGTAATAGTAGGAATTCGCTGTCTCGACAAGAGCCGTTCCTCCGCACAAAGAAAGCGACGACTGAAGAGTCTCAAGGTTCTTGTAGATTTTGTAGATTTCCCATGAAGTCGGAATGTACCAGCCGCTGCTTAAAACACAGACTTCCCCGTAGTCCAAGACGAAAGCGAAAACCGGATAAAGTTCAGCGTAATTGTCTTTGGTCCTGAAATCCTCGTCGAGCTCCATGACTTCATCCATGTTTGTCGCGCCGCTCTTTTTTCCTTCAAATGACTCAGGATTTTCAAGGGAAGACGGAATGCAGACGATTTTCTCAAACTTCTGCTCCGCGCCGAAACTTTCTTTTTTCGCCCAGGCCCGTCTTCCTTCAGCCTTCATGGCATAAGTATTGAAAGTTCCAAGGCCAAGCGGAATCCCGTCCTCAGAGAAACCGAAACAGACCGCAAGAACATCAGGCTTTTCATCCTCAGTCAAATCCGCAGGAGAAATCGCAGAGAATTTTCCGTCCTCAGCCTGAATGATAAAATCGCCTATAGAAAATCCTGTCTTCTCAGAATGTTCCTTTTCTTTCTGGACAGACTTGTCCACAATCTCCTGGTTCCCTGACTTTCCGCCGGAAACATTTTCCCCTGTGTTTTCAGGAATGTTTTCACCGAGATTTCCGCAGGACGCGAAGCCGAACAAAATCGCGAAAGACGCGAAACCGAAATTCAATAGTTTTTTCATGATACCTCCTGACAGCAAAAAGCTGTCCTCACTTATATTTGGTAAAACGATGTCAAAAACTGAATTCCGGAATCGAAAAAAAAATTAAAAAAAGCGAGAAAAACCGTTTTTTTTTGCAAAAATTATGGTTTTTGCAAAAAGTCATTTCGAGAGCCTCAATGACCGCATATTCCAAAAAACTGATTTCCGGCCTTGTTTTCTGTCCGCGGTTGCCGATTCACATTTATTTCTATATATTTATTTCATGCTCACAAAAAACATTCCTGTCCTTTACAGAAAAAATCCTGCTGTCATAACTGAAACCGAAAACGATAAATTCACAGTGAAATTCCAGACAGTTCCCGCGACACAGACAAAAAAAGCCGAATTCTCAACCCAGAAAGTCCGGGAAAAAGACATAATTCCTCTTTCAGAAAACGCGTGCTCCTCGCTTGAAAACCTTCTTTCATTTTCCGACGGAGACGCGGAAAAAATCGGTGCGCAGATAAAAGAAGCCTGGGAGCTTCTTGCAAGCGACGAGGAGACTTCACAAAAAGCGGTAAGTTTTTTTGAGCTTTCGGAAATTGTCCGCGGAGAAACAAAAGCCGACGAGTCGTATTTTGTGTTCAAAAGCATCTCGGATTCTCCTTATTTTTATCTTGATGAAAAGGCTCTGAAAAACGGAAAACTTGATTTCATTCCGCGCACAGAAGAAGAAATCAAAACTCTTGAGAAAAAACTTTACGAGAAAGAGCATGAAAGCGAAATCCGCGCCGAATTCATAAAACGCCTTAAAGAGCGCTCTCTTCTTCCTGAAGACGCGAAGTTTATGGTCGAAGTTGAAAATGTCGCCTTGTGCAGGACAGAAAAATCATCTGCCATGAAAGAAGCCGGCGTTCCTCAGAATCCTGAAAAAGCGCACGAGCTTCTTCTGGAGACAGGAATCTGGGAAAAAACAAAAAATCCTTATCCTACGCGATTCGGGCTTTCTATGAACAGCGCGACTGAAGGGCTTGGACTTCCGCCTGAAGAGGAACGGCTTGAAGTTCCCGGATTTTCCTATGCAATCGACAGTCCCTGGTCAAACGACCCGGACGATGCGGTCGCTTTCGACGGAAAATACCTTTGGGTTCACATCGCAGACCCTGCAAGTTCAGTCATGCCGGACAGCACAATCGATAAAGTCGCGCGGAACAAGGGAACAACGCTTTATCTTCCTGAAGGCGCGGTAAGAATGCTTTCCGAGACAAGTTTTGAAGATTACGCTTTGGGACTTAAAGAAAAATCCCTCGCCCTTTCGTTCAGAATCCTTTTAACTGAGCAGAACACAATCGAAGAATGCAAAATATTCAAGACAAAAGTGAACGTAAAGCGTCTGACTTACGAAGAAGCGACAGAAAAAAAAGACTCCGCAGAACTCAAGCCGCTTTTTGAAATCGCGCGGAAAAACGAGGAGCGGCGGAAAAAAAGCGGAGCGACAAACATAGATCTTCCTGAAGTCCACATAAGCGTTGACCGCGAGACAAAAAAAGTTTCGGTAAATCCGGTTGTCCGCTACGAAGCAGACTCAATGGTCCGCGAGATGATGCTTCTGGCAGGCGAAGGAGCAGGATATTTCGCGCTCAACAACAGAATTCCTTTTCCCTATGTAAGCCAGGAAATGTCCGACATTCCAAAAGAGAATGTTCCGGGGCTTGCAGGGCAGTTCAGGCTTCTTAAATGCATGAGAAAACGGAATGTCGGGATAACGCCCGGAATGCATTACGGGCTTGGAATCGCGGTTTATTCCCAGGTCACAAGTCCTCTCAGGCGCTACGGAGATCTGATTTCCCACGAGCAGCTTCGGGCGTTCCTTGACGGGCGGAAACTTCTGAACAAGGACGATATGCTTTTAAGGATAAGCCAGGGAGATGCCGCAAGCGTCGCCTCAAGAAAAGCAAGCAGATTAAGCGAGACGCACTGGAAACTTATCTATCTTCTCCAGAATCCTGAATGGGAAGGAAAAGCAGTCTGCATCGACAAGAAAGACGGAAACGCGCTTGTCCTGATTCCGTCGCTTGCGATGCAGGTTACTCTTCCTGGAAGAAGCGACCTGGAGCTGAACCAGGAGATAAGCCTGAAGAGCGGAAAAATCGATATTCCGACGCAGAAATGCGACTTTATCCAGATATAAAACAGATATAAAAAAGGCTGTCTAATTAAGACAGCCTTTTTCGTCAAGATTCAGAATAAATCAGGCGATTACCATTTCTTTTCAATCACATCGCAGATGTTTCTTTCATCTTCGCCCATAGCAAAGAATTTCGCTTTAGCCATGTTAGGAATGATGTTGATTGTGTCTCCAAGGCGGAACTCAGCGTTCGCATGGGTTTTCGCGATTACAGACTGGTTCTTGTTTGAAACAAGGTAAAGGTGGGTTTCCGCTCCCAAAGGCTCCTTGTTTGTGATTTTCATCTGCATATTGTCTTTGCCTTTAGGCTTGTCGACATATTCCAAGTCTTCAGGCCGGATTCCGAACGAAACTTCTTTTCCTACAAAATCCTGCTCTTTAAGGCATTTAGCCTGCTCGTCTGTAGGCTGAATCTCGAACGAGCCTTCATCGCAGACGATTTTTCCAGCCCTTTCAAGAACTTTCACAGTCAGGAAGTTCATCGGAGGAGTTCCGATAAATCCAGCCACGAACTTGTTTATCGGGTTGTTGTAAAGATAAAGAGGAGCGCCAATCTGCTGGATAAATCCGTCTTTCATTACAACGATTTTTGTTCCGAGCGTCATGGCTTCTGTCTGGTCGTGCGTTACATAAATCATTGTTTTCTGCTGAGTGTTATGAAGATTTGCGATTTCTGCACGCATTGTTACACGAAGCTTTGCATCAAGGTTTGAAAGCGGCTCGTCGAACAAGAATACTTTTGGTTCTCGAACGATTGCTCGTCCTACTGCAACACGCTGTCTCTGTCCGCCCGAAAGTGCCTTCGGTTTTCGTTCAAGATAAGGAGTAAGTCCTAACTGCTCTGCCGCAGCACGAACTTTGTGGTCAATTTCTGCTTTGTCAACTTTGCGAAGCTTTAAACCGAATGCCATGTTATCATAAACTGTCATATGTGGATAAAGAGCGTAGTTCTGGAAAACCATCGCAATATCTCTGTCTTTCGGCGGAACATCATTCATTTCTTTTCCGTCGATGTAAAGTTTTCCTTCAGAAATATCTTCCAAGCCAGCAATCATGCGGAGAGTTGTTGATTTTCCGCATCCAGAAGGTCCTACGAATACGCAGAATTCCTTGTCTTCAATTGTGATATTGGCATTTGTAACAGCCTGAACGCCGCCGTCATAAATTTTTCCAATACCTTTAAGTTCTACCTTTGCCATTTATAAAGGCCTCCCTAAGGGTTATATTATTCTTAAATTGTACGGCGGATTTTTAAAACAGTCAAATTTTATTTTGACAGCGGAACTTGCGAAGGCAACGCCGCACGCCGCCTGTAAAAAAGCGGGCGGGGCTGTCCAGCAAGTCTAGAACGCGGCGGCCATTGTATGTTTCGGCAGGCTCAACAGCCACCTGCCGAAATCCGTGCATGGCGGTCATTTCGCTGCCGCTTGTGTTCAAGCGGGCGACAAACCAAACCGCCGCATTTTATTCTTTTTGGACAAGCCTTTCTGCGCTCTGCTTTCTTTCAAGCCTTAACTTTAGTTGTTGGTGCGTCTGTAGGAATAATAGTCATTACTAGATACATTCTTAAAAGTATTTGCGTTTTTGGAGTCGTCACTGAAGTCTACTGAATCTTCAATAACAGCGGACTTTTGATATTTCTTCCAGCCTGACTGTTCGTTGAAGTGCACACTTTCAAGCGAGGAACAGCCATAAAAGGCCTGTACATGTAACCAAGTAACACTTGCAGGTATGGTTATGCTTTTAAGACTGCGGCAACTGGAAAAAGCCTGTGAGTAAATACTTTCCAACTTATTCGGCAATGTTATGCTTGAAAGCTTGTAGCAGGCTACGAATGCCTGCATTCCTATCTCTGTAAGCTCACTGTCTTCAGGTATAGTGACAGTCTTAAGCGACCTGCACTCTCTGAAAGCATACGACGCAATAGAAGTCACGTTCTTAGGTATAGTTATCTCTGTGATTCCTGTCTTTCTGAAAGCGCTGCCTTTAATCTTTGTCACTCCGTCAGGTATGTTGACCTTTTTAAGCGAGCTGCATTCGAAGAATGAATACTCACCTATTTCTGTAAGCGAGGCTGGCAATACAACTTCCGTAAGCGCAGTGCAGGATTCGAAAGTGCCACTTGAACCAGAGCCGCTATCAGCCAAGGTCGCAAGCGAAGTCATCTTTGAAAGGTCAAGCGTCACCTTTTTGTCTTTCACGTTCAGAAGCGCGCTCCTTATGCCGTTGTCAAGTGGAATCTCTGTTGTCGTTGTGTCAGCCACAACCAGTGTTCCGCCGTCCATAAGCTCAAGCAGGGCCGCGCTTACAACGCTCTCTTCTATGCTGGTGATTTCTACAGTCGCTTTTCCTGTCTCTCCTGCGACAGCCACATCGCATGTGCTAGAAACGGTTTGTCCGCCGAGGATTGCCGTTACAGAAACCGTGATGGTTCCGCCCGTATTGACGCCTTTTCCCTTGAGGGTGGCGTTCGCTCCGTTTGAAGAAAGCTCCGCAAGTTCGCTTCCGCCTGTGATTTCCCATTTGTAGGAGATTCCTGCGCCTTCAAGATTTTCGCCTTGAGGCTCAGCGGAAAGCGTTGTCTCTCCGCTTTTTTCAATCGCCTTGTTTCCGCTTATGCTCACGCTTGTAAGGCTTGGAGCCGCGACCTTTATTCTGAAAGTAAGATAGACAGGAATCTGTCCTGTTGACTGGTCATACACAAAGACAGTTATGTTTTCTGTTGTCGTTGTGCTTTCGGCTGTTACAGTTCCTGCAAGTTTTCCGTCTTTTACTGTGTAAGGCGAAGCGTCTCCCGTCCAGCCTGAAAGCCCTGAGACTTTTGAAAGTTCTGAAATGTCCTGCACAGTGAACGTTCTTTCTCCAAGTCCGTTTTCAAGCAGGTTGTTCAGGTCGAACGCCGCGACTGTGGACACATCCGTTCCTGTCTTTGCCGTGAGCGTGTACACGTTTGAGGAAACCGACGCGCCTTCAACGCCGCTCACGTTTGACTTTCTGGAAAGACGCTCAAGCGGCTTTGTCACGGCGATTTTCACTTTGAGCGGAAGCGGAGTTCCGCCTGTCGTGCTGTCAGAAACAAGGATTTCTATGTTTTCAGTCGCTGTTTCTGCCGCGGCTGTGACAAGTCCTTTGAGTTTTCCGTCCGCGATTGTGTAAGGGGAAGCGTCTCCTGTCCAGCCGGAAAGCCCTGTGATTTTCGCAAATTCCGCTGTGTCCGCCACAGTAAACATCCTGTCTCCAGAGCCGTTTTCCACAAGGTTGTTCAGGTCGAACGCCGCGATAAGGGATGCGTCTGTTCCTGTTCCGACAGAAAGCGTGAAAACTCCGTCGGAAAGTGACGCGCCTTCCACGCTTGAGACATCGGTCTTTGCCGAAAGCGTCACCGGCGTTTCAGGAGTTGGCGCTGGCGCAGGTTCTGGAGTTTCTCCGCCGTCCGCGTTTGTCTTGCACGAAAAAAACGCCAGAGCCAGGATGAGAGCGGCCGCAGAAAGCGAAGCCGCCGTCCGTCTTTTTTCTTTTCCTTTCATTTCAGTCCTCCTTTGGACATAAGGTTGATTTATCTGCAAAGGCAAGACCCGGCGGCAGGTGAAAGAAAAACGGGAAAGACAGGCGCAGGGTTTTGCCCCTTGCGCCTATGTGTGGACGCCCAGGATTCCGGCGGATTTTCCGCGCCGGAAATCCTCTGGACATAAAAAAAGACACGCGCCGATTTTTTCGTTCTTTGTGGCACGCGTCTTTCTATAAGAAACCGATAAATTTTCAGTGATTTTAAAATTCAGAGAGACACTTTTAGTGTTGTGTTGTGTTGTGTTGTGTTGTGTTGTGTTGTGTTGTGTTGTGTTGTGTTGTGCATTATGTCTCTCCGGTCTTTTCTGTCAAGTGCTGTTCTCTTTATGCTCAAGAACACAAATTTATTTTCTAGCGGTATTGTATAACAGGAATTTTTTGATGTCAAGACTTGAGGAAATACGTGTCAGGGCTTCCGCATTATAGCCGGCTTTTACAAAACTATGCAAAAATCCGCTGTTAAACAAAAAAGACTGCCTGAAAAAGCAGTCTTTCTGCGGCGAACAGGACTTGAACCTGCACGTCTCTCAACACATGGACCTCAACCATGCTTGTCTACCAGTTCCAACATCGCCGCAAGTGAGTGATACTATAATGAATTGGAAAAAATGTGTCAATGCCAAATCAGTTGAATCCCAG
The DNA here is from genome assembly GCA_964606655.1 of uncultured Treponema sp. Classification (GTDB taxonomy): domain Bacteria; phylum Spirochaetota; class Spirochaetia; order Treponematales; family Treponemataceae; genus Treponema_D. The sequence goes on along the minus strand of CAZSHF010000001.1, from coordinate 52 downwards.
GGCTTCCGCATTATAACCAACTTTAATAAAAAAACAGGTTTTTGGTCGCGTA